>JAOZRC010000415.1 GCA_029940345.1 Desulfobacterales bacterium | reverse complement strand
TTCCTGGTTTGTCTGCGCAATGATAAGGGCGGTGAAGCAGACATTATCCGTGAGGTGGATTGTTTAGGAACAGGGACGAAATAACTTCCCCATTTTCAGAAGAGGAGTGCAAACTTCAGTTTGCCTCGCTAACAACGCAAGCTGAAGCTTGCACTCCGAATGTGGAAGTTATTTCGTCCCCGATCCTTAGGCATTACAGATGATTTTAGGCAAATAGAGGTGAATCAGAAGAAATATGGTTCATCCGGCTTTATGCCGGCAGCCCCGAATGAAAAAGCACTATATATTGGTTAGCAAATATCATGCCATAAAAATGAGAGAAAAATGCTATTCCAGGTCTTTTCAACCGTTGTTTTTACTCTGATTAGCACTTGTAGTATGACTCATTTATTTGTAATTTAATCTTGCTTATCCAATTTAATCTACAACTAAAAATTGATATATCAAGCTGTTACAAATTATTTTATTTCAGCAATGTTAATTATAAGATCAATTTATACATCAGTATGTTTGATAAAGAATCGTAAAAACACGAGAAATAGAAAGTCTGAAAAAGCGTAAAATGTATTGACATTTTAACACCGTTGTTTTGACTTTCCATATTACTCGTAATATCATTCATGATATAGGCTTAATAATTGTCACAATTATATTATTACAACATATATAATAAGTGATATCACAATATTATAAATATTTCGGCATCATCGTAATTGTAAATTTTTCTTTGACTTTTAACTGAAAATTTCAATTTAATGGCTAAAATTACGATATGTGAGAACTTCGAAAAGGCGTAAAATTCATTGACATTTTTTCACCGTCAAAGGAATAAAAAATTACGCTCGAAATGGCAAAAAATAACATTTAACAAATAAATACATATGGTTATAGCAAAATACTGATTTGGAAAATAATTTGAAAATGTGTCATAAAGCTTTACAGTTAGGCGAGAACAACATTGTTGAGCCAGTATGAATAAAAATATAGTTCTATATTTGCAGGGTGTTAAATAGCTTGGCACAGATGTTGCAGCATTAAATGTTAAAGTACAAAACAGGAAATTTGAAACGGTTTAAGCTCTTTGATTGATTCAGCCGGAAAAAACCTAACCCTTTGCCAATTGGGGGCGGAAAGCCACAAATCTTATGGAAAGATAGTCAATCTACGATAATATGAAAGGAGGTGGCTAGTAAAACAAGTTCAAGCTTTATGTGGTAATAGTCCATTCATTTTTTTTATCGTTTTTGATTTATACAAACTTTACAAAGAAAAAGCCAAACCTATTGTGAAATAGGGACGGAAAACCACGGGTCTCATGGGGAGAAAGCCGAGTTGCCTTCGAAAATTCAGGAGGGCAAAATTATGAAAAAAGTATTAGCAATTACAGTATTGGCAATCGTAAGCGTATTTTTTATAGCCGGAAGTGCGATGGCTTGGTATGTTGATTTCAGAGATACTTCGTATCAGCCAGCACAAAACAATCAGAGTTTTAATCATTCAGGAGATGAACTCACTCTTACCGCGAAACCGGAAGATGAGGATACATATCTTACCTGGTACGCTGACGATGGTATCGGGATAGGCGGAAGTTTCAGTTATGAAGAAGATGAGGTTGAAATGGGGGAACAGTTAGCCATTGCTTTCGATGATAGCATATTACTGACCGATATATATCTGACGGACTTTTTTTATGAACAACGAGAGGGTGAATGGTATGAGGAGCAAGGTTTGGTTCAATTTTTATTTAGTGATAATACTAAAAGTTCCGTTTACGAATTCTCGCAAACCAACCATAATGTACTTGGGTGGAACAGTAATGGAGAATATACAATCAGTGTTGATGATCTGGGCTTAGGTTCAAGCATAAATGTGAAAGAAATATGGCTGGCCGGTATAGGAGGGTGGATCAATGGTGAGGACCATGAGTTTGCTGTAGCGGGTGTGGATGCTGTACCAGAACCCGCAACTGTCTTGTTGCTTGGCCTTGGATTGACTGGTTTGGCTATTTTGGGTCGTAAGAATAAAATTTTCAAGAAATAGAAATAACCCAGCACTTACCAAATATTACTTTTCTTTTTTTTAAATAAAACCCCATAAGTTTAACGACTTATGGGGTTTTATTATTTCCGTCCAATTCTGTATCATCCACCTGACAACGTACTCAATCGAACAATGCAATCCTGTCGCAAGGCTTTCTTTATTCCTGATCATTTAAGGGCGATCTAAACAGTTCTTCATCTATCTTTTTTAGTTGGACATTATATATTTTTTCGATCTTCTTCAAATTTATGGTCCTATATAAAAAGGCGTGCTTGCGTTCATTTTGCTTCGTATCCCCCGTTAAATAGCGATACATTTTATTCTTTATCTTTGTGCGTATATCGCTGGGTTTATTTTTGATTTTCAGATAGATAGGGATATACATATAAAAGAACGCCTGACTGATTTGATACTGCCTTGCATCATGCATCCCAATTTTATCCCAATTCGGTTGTCGCATGTAAACAATATTTAAACGTTTATCGAAGAGACCATCTTTTTCCCATATATGCCACATAGCGTTGCCGTAATAATAAGGGTTCACAAAGAAAAGGGTGTTTCGATGATCATTGACACCGTTGTTGATGGTTTGAATATATTTTGAAACATCGTTTTGTTCATCTACCAAACGCAGATTGTCATGGTTGCTGAATTGATAAACCTTATTAATCGTTTTGTGAAATTCAATATTGTTATAGTATAATATAAGAAAGCAATTGATCACACAAAATAACACGATCAAAGGATACCTGACCTTACTTCGGATACGATTCAGGTTATTACAAGCAATCCATACGAGTAGGGGTGCTATTGGCAAGAAATAGCGTATGTTATGGCCGGCCCCATGGTAAACTAAAAGCGAGCCGATGAATAGCAGAACGGTTAAGTACCATTCTTTGTATCCGGCAAACGCCTTCCAACGGAAAAGCAGCGGAATAAAAATAGAAAATGATAACAATAAATAGTTTTTAAAATTATCAAGATTTCTTATAACAACGAATACAATTCTGGGCAAGTCACTAAATCCCTTGCTGTAATTCGCTTTGTTGTGAGAAAGATTAAATAGTGTAATATACCCGGTTTGAGCCAAGCTGATTACTATCAATAGCCCCACTAATGACGCTAAAGCGACGAACAGTTCTTTTCTGGCGTTCGTCCATTGCGTTTTGATGACATTCAGCCTGCAGAGTGCAAATATTAACAATACCGCTAAAATAACAAAGCCATGGTGCTTAACCCATATAGCAAGCAATGTAACAAGGGTGAAAAGGACGCTGTCAAACCATCGTGCTTCCGTAGATATCATTCTATCCAAAAAATAGAGCGCCCATAGAAAAGTGAGTGCGTTGAGTGAATCAGGATAAGCGGAAATAAACTGGTAGCAAATAAGCGGATTTAGGAACAAGACAGTTAAAAGCAAACGCATGCTTGGATTCGATTCAGTGTTCCAACAAAAGACTTTTCTGATTCGTTTAAAAAAGAATACCATTGAAATCGCCCATAACGTTGTCCAAACAAACGACGAAACTTTTAAACCGATGTTGGCGTTGAAAAGCTTAACAAAGGGAATAGATAGGAATGGAAAACCAATCGCTTTGTTGAAGGCGTGATCAACGATCGAAAAATCATTTCCCAATTCTAACAGCGAATAGGTTACGTGTGCGTAAATCATCGCATTACGAATGATCGGCATATTATAATATAGTAAAATATTAATACATCCGAAGGCAATGAAAACAGAAACAACAAACCATGGATTGTCAACCGCTTGGGGCAGATTCGCATCCGATTGGGACGGTATGGCATTTTTCATCCGTTTTGCTCCTTACTATCTTTGTATGACGCTCCATTTTTAACATAGTCTACAATCCACCGCGTCACAATCGCACTGGCAACAACTAACGGCAACGCAGCCATCATTTTGGAAATAGTCAATAAAAAAGATTTATCCGCAATGCCACTGCCAATAAGGGTAAAGATCACTCCTTGGGGAAAGAATCCCAACAGGGAGCCAACAATAAAACGAAAATGGGTTAACCGGGTCGTACCGAGTAACAAATTAATCAACACACCCCATATAAACAATTGCCGGCACACAAAAACATCGAAAATAGAGGGATTGTTTAAATATTTCTGAAAGTTCTTTAAATGCGCTAATTTTTTCTTGACCCATTTTCCGGCAAACCATCTGCCAAACATAAAAGGGCCGTAAGCGCCTATCATCGTAGCCAATTGAGATATAATCAGCCCTTGGACAAAGCCAAAGAACATTCCGGCAATTGAACAAAGCGCAAGCCGAGGGGCACCAAAGAAAATCAAAAAAGTAAACACTGCAAAAAAAATCACTGAACCCAAAAAACCAGTTTCGGACAATGAGCGTTTAATGTCATAAAGATGATTTACATATTCTTTAATCGGAGTAAAATTGGCCACAACGATACAAATAGCCATAAATAAGATAAGTCCACCCATTTTGAGATGTGAATGTTTGATCCCTTGGGAGTGAATACTATCAAAAAAATGTTCGTCTTTACGTAGATTGTTAAAATCGGATTGATCGTTTTCACACATCTGTAAGCCTTTTACCCTTTATTGCCCTGGCTCTGTACCATCGTATTGCAAAACAATCACGAATACCTCTCCAAAGACGATTGTTGATTCCGTACTTTGAATATCCGTACGTTCGAGGCCTGTGATTAACGAATATCTCCTCAACTCGATAGCCCTGCAATCGCAATATAGTGGCAAGAAAGCGGTGCATGCCATTGAAGATGATCACTTCGGCCAAGACGTCCTTTTTGATAGCTCTGAATGTACATCCCGCATCGGTAACTTGGTCATTGGTTATCACGTTTCTAAAACCGTTTGCTATCTTCGAAGATATTTTTTTTATGCGATTATCCATCCTAACGCGCCTTACGCCACATACACACACGATGTCGTCTTGCAGCGCCTCAATAAGCATAGGAATATCGGCGGGATCATTCTGGCCATCCGCATCCATTGTCACGATGATTTGACCTTTAGCGTATCTGAAACCGGTCGCCTGCCCCGCACTCTGCCCATAGTTATCGTCATGAAGCAGTACACGTACGACGGAATATTTTTCTTTTAAATCCGCAAGCACATCAGGCGTTCTGTCAGTACTTCCATCATTAATAAAGATAACCTCATAACAATACGATGAAGCGTTCATTACGGAAGCGATTTCTTGCATAAGCGGCACAAGGCAATCTTCTTCATTAAAGGCGGATGCAATAATTGAAACATCTGTTTTTGCATTGCTCATTCGGGAAA
>JAOZRC010000414.1 GCA_029940345.1 Desulfobacterales bacterium | reverse complement strand
TGTCCGGTAGCAAAATTAAGACCCGCCATTATCGCATTATCCTGGCCATAATTTTTTCTAAGGTTTATTCCGGTTAGATTTCGATGGCTGCCGGTTAAACGCTTAATTATTTCCCAACTATTGTCATTGCTTTTATCGTTAATCAATATCAGCTCGTAATCAATATTTACAAGCGCATTATTGATTTGCCTATTCAGTTCTGGTAATATATCGGCACTATTGAAAACAGGAATAACAATGCTTATTTCTTTCATAATTCATCTTTCAGTCAGAATCGGTAAGTTGCCACCGCTTTTCCAATTCAAGCAATTTTATTTCGATCTTTTCTCGTAATTCAGCATCAACTGCGTCCTTCTGAAATACCAACCAGGGATCATGCCACAATCGTATTCCATAATCATCACCATACAGCAAGTTGCGGATAGATAACACATAATCTTTACGATCCATTCTGAAATGGCCATCAAGCGTATATGGAAGATATTTTCGCTCTTTTATTAAATGATTAGGGATGTTATTTATATTCTTTGTCGTGCTTTCCAATCTGAGAATGATGACATCCGCTTTTCCAACCTGACTCGGATAAACATAAATCTCTTTGCGTTGTGAGAAATGAGCGCCGATATTTGCCTGTGTTGATACAGAAGCATTATCACCGATTGCCGAACGAATTGTTTTAATATAAGGATCAGGCCAATTAAAAAAACGGGTGGGAGCCATGATATTGCGTGCACCTGGCAAAGGCAGAGGGGCTAGAAAATAGCCGCTGATAAAATTCACCGATACAATCAAAATTACCAATTGCCTGACAGAAAAGCGGTTTATCTTTTTTGATAGCCTGGACAGTCTTTTGACGCCATACATTGACGCTACGGTTAATATAGGTATGACACTTAAATTATGAAATGAAAATATACTTCTAGGCAATGAATTGTAAGAAAGCAAATTCACACTCAAATCAGCTAATGCGGGCAAAATAAATTCAGGCGCAGCCAGAGGAAAACCTAAAAAAAACATAAGGAGCATTCCTGAATATCTAAGCCCTCCGAAGTCGAGACTGATCGTTTTGAGAACAGTCAGCGGATGTGTAATCAGGGTTGTCATAATTTCCATCGGGGAATTTCCCAGCCAACCATATCGACTCAATTGGCCCATATTTTCACTGAACATAATATGCGTGTGTGTCGGAGAAAGCGCTGGCATGATCAGCCCCATAACAAGCAGCGTATGACCCATACCTATGAATAATAATACAACGCATGTTTGCCATTCCCGATTTTTAATCAGCCAAAGTATACCAAAACCGACGGCCATCACTCCCAGATGTTCTTTGCATAGCAAAATAAATAACGTTGAGACGATAAGCAGGCGGGATTTCTTCATCTCTATTGCCAACATACTGATTATGATACAGGGAACAGTTAACGTCATTGGCGAAAAATCAAAAACGCCCGCATTTAATAATGTTGGGTTCATCAGATAGGCTATCAGCCAGAAAAAACTGATCATTTCTGACTTGAAAAGGACGCGCGCCAGATAAAAAAGTACAATGGCTGAAACAGACAAGGAAATTGATTGCGCCAGAATCAGCCATATTGTATTGGGAAAAAAGAAGTAGAAAGGAGTGAAAATGGATAAAACAGGTTGAAAATGGATTCCTAACCAATTCGATTTTTGATTAAACACACATGTATTAAGAAAAGATTCACCATTCACCAATCCCCAAACGGCCTGGTCAAAAATGCCCAGATCATTCAGCGCACTCATATAGCCCCAGTGTCTGAATAAACTAAGGAACAAGATAACGATGAAATGTGAAAAAATGGCTATGCAGGCAAACCGTGACCAATGGCGGTCATCAATCTCTAAAATACGGTTTAAGGCAGATTCATTTTTAACAGAGTGTTCGTATAAAGAAATATCTTGTGTATTTTTCAAAACGATAGAATAATATTTTGTGCTTTCATTATAGGGTATGATTTTTGCATATAAAAACGAATTGTTCACAATATGTCTGTCGGATAGCAGTACTTCCAGATGCAATTTTTATACCAGTAAAATCTGCAATTGACAATCTGAAACTTGAAATAGTATACGCTTTTCGATGCGTATAATCCAAGATACGCTTTGGAGGCTGCTAAAATGAATAAACTGGCTGTTGATGGCGGGACGCCTGTACGGGCCAAGGAAAATTTCCTTGTTTTCGGGGCTCCCCTAATTGAGGAACCTGAGATTGAGGCGGTAGTCAGGTGCATGCACCGCCGCTGGATCGGCACCGGTCCGCAAGCACATCAATTTGAAGAAGATTTTAAACAATGGAAAGGTTCCAAACATGCTATTGCGTTAAATTCATGCACAGCGGCTTTGCATCTTTCCTTGCTCAGTTGCGGTGTCGGACCGGGGTGTGAAGTCATCACATCACCAATGACATTCTGCGCGACTGTGAATGCTATTATCCACAGCGGCGCCAGACCAGTGCTAGCCGATTGCGACCGCCGCACCATGAATATTCTTCCTGATGAGATTGAAAATCGTATATCCGCTAAATCTAAGGCAATTCTTCCGGTGCATTTTGCAGGACGCTGTTGCGATATGCAATCTATTATGACGATGGCTCAACAATATGATTTACTGGTAATTGAAGACTGCGCACATGCCATTGAATCCCAGTATCACGATCGCAATGCGGGATGCTTCGGGGATATCGGTTGTTTCAGTTTTTATGTCACTAAAAATATCATAACAGGAGAAGGCGGCATGGTCATCACCGACGACGACCGTTTTTCAGCCCGGATCAAAGTGATGGCTTTGCATGGGATGAGCAAGAATGCCTGGCGTCGTTTTTCCGATGAAGGCTATAAACATTATCAGGTTATACAAGCCGGTTTCAAATACAATATGATGGATATGCAAGCTGTAATCGGTGTTCATCAATTGAAAAGAGTCTGGCGTTATTGGGAACAACGCCAACGGATTTGGAAACAATATAATGATGCTTTTGCCGATCTGCCCTGTATTCTGCCACCGGAGCCGGAACCTGATACAAGGCATGCCTATCACCTTTACACGCCCCTGATAGATATTGAAAAATCAGGCAAAAGCAGGGATTGGGTGCTGCGCGCTCTGACAGCTGAAAATATCGGTGTTGGCGTACACTATATTCCTGTTCATTTACATCCGTTTTATCGTAAAACATTCGGGTGGGAAAAGGGCGACTTTCCCAATGCGGAATGGATCGGTGAGCGCACGCTTTCATTACCGTTATCCGCTGGGCTAAATGATAAAGATGTCAATGATGTGATAGAAGCTTTTACCAGGGTTCTGAAAGGTTGAGTTTTTAAATTTGAAAATAGAACAATGAAGAAAACATGCTAAGAGAATGATATGCGTTTTACCAAGATCATAGTTAAACTGACCGGATTTATCTTCATACTGCTTGCCATCATTTGCAATCCTTTTTTTATTATCAAGCAGCCGCCTTCCTTTGTTAAATTTGATAATCTTATATATATTAAAGTTTTTATTGTTTTTGACGAACTTTTATTCTTCGCCCTCGGCATTGTCTGGTTTTTCAAGCCTGAACGGGTAATCTCTAAAATAAAATATCTTAATCCGCTTTTTTTATATCGAGAAAAAAAAAGGGAACTTACGCTTTTATTGATTTCTTGTATTGTTTGCCTGATTATTTTGGAATTATTCAGCAGAATGCTATTTGCCAACGCAAACCGGCTTCCTTTTATGTACAGTGCAGAGGAAATGATTTATCCTGCGCTTTACAATCTTAAACAAAATTACACAGATGAAGGTGTCAATATTCTTCTTCTCGGAGGTTCGGTGCTATTTGAAAATTCAAAAATACTTAAAGAGATGGGACGCCGCCACGCGTTCAATTTTTATAATGCCGCCTATATTGCGCACACAACATTGGATAGCTTATACAAATATAAGTATCTTATAAAAAATAAGTTGAAATTTGATTATGTCATTTTTTATCATGGTATCAATGATGTTCGACTCAACAATATCCCTTCCAAATTTTATCGGGATGATTATAGCCACTACTATTATTATAAGCTAATTAACATTGTTTTTAAATACAATGAACCCAAGTCAGCTCTGTTTTTGAAGTCCACCTTGGGTTATAATTTTTACAATCTCTTTTGCCGGGTGTACAGTTTAACCCGTTTTAGAAAAATGAAATTTGTGCCTTATGATATACCGGTTCCGGAGTTGACCCAATATGGCTGTGAAATTAAGTCAGCAAAATCATTTCGTAAAAACCTAAACAAAATAGCCATGTTGTCAAAAAAAGAAAAGGCTGTTTTAATTGTTCCCTATTTTGCTTTTCAACAATCTCTGGCTAATGCCGATATGACGAACATATGGGGGAATCCGGAAAACGTTGTAAAAGGAATAATACGCCACAACGAAATTATATCTGAAACGCAAGGCCGCTTTGTTACAATTAATACCAAGGCAATATCTGTTGACAGGCCAATCTTTACAGATATTTGCCATTTTACGATTCAGGGGCAAAAAAAATTTGGTGAATTAATCATCAACAAATTGCTTTCTTTAAGCAATCACTAACAAGTTGATGATACAGGAATTACCATAAAACCTATTTCATCTGATGTGATTTTTGAAAATGCTTTAGGGCCTGCTGTTTTTTTCCTTTTCTGAATAAAATAAGCCCCATATTATGATGAGCTTGGGAATAATCCGGTTTTAATCGCAGTGCCTCGGAAAAATGCCAGGCGGCCGCATCAATATTTCCTTGTTCCGCCCAAATAGCCCCGTAATTATTATGCGCCTCGGCATTGTGCGGGTTTATACGTAACACCTCAGAATAATGATTGACTGCCTCTTTGATACGGCCTTTTTTTGACAGCGCCATTGCGAGGTTATAGTGGGCGGGGGAATAATTCGGATTTATCTCCAATGACTCAGAGTAATAGCGAATCGCATCATCAAACTGGCCCTGTTCTGCTAACACAGCGCCCAGATTATTATAAGCAGATACATACGCCGGATTGATTTGGATTGCTTTTTTAAAATGAAGGATTGCTTTAGCCGGGTTATTTTTTTCTCGCAAAGCGGCACCAAGATGATCGTGGATGAGGTAGTTCCCGGATGTATGCGAAAGTGTATGTTCATAGAGGGTGATGCTGTCTTTCCAGAGGCGGACTTGCAGCCATGAGGTTACAAGCAACATTGAAAGAACGGCTGTTGCCGTAACAGCGCAAGCAACATTTCGAAAACGCCATTGAGACAGTATGGCAGGCATCCCCCAGGCAATTACAATATAAATACCGATCAGGGGAATATAGGTAAACCGAC
>JAOZRC010000413.1 GCA_029940345.1 Desulfobacterales bacterium | reverse complement strand
AATGCGTATTCTTCTCATTTCCAACTCTTATCTTCCTCAGCTTGGAGGAGTTGAAAGTGTAACTCATAATCTGGCTTTGTATTTAAAAGAAAAAGAGCATATAGTGCAGGTTGTGTCAAATCGTTATCCGCGTTATCTGCAATCCCAAGAAGTAATTGATGGTATTAATATTAAAAGATGGCTTTTTATCAGACCAAAATTAAATGATTTAAAGCGCAGAAGGGTTGATATTTTTGCTGCTTCACTATATTTTTTCCCTTTTACGCTTTATAAACTTAGAAGATTGCTTAAAAAATTTAGACCTGATGTTGTTAATCTTCATTTTCCTGATCATCAGATTCCTTTTATACTTTACCTGAGGCGGCAATTCAAATTCAGGCTGGTTATTTCCCTGCATGGTCATGAAGTATTGCGCAGATTTGAACAGGAAAGTATTTATTTAAATAAATCAGATGATTTAAAAGTTATGTTGCAGAAGTGTGATGCTGTGACTGCTTGTTCCAGGTTTCTGCTTGACAAGGCAGGCGAAATAGAACCTGCCGTTACTGCCAAGGGTCATGTGATACATAATGGAATTGATCCTGAACGGTTTAGTGATAAAAAAGAATATTCGCATCTCCGCCCCTATATATTTGCTTTTGGCAGACTGACTCCTCATAAGGGATTTGATATGCTGCTTACTGCTTTTGCAAAAGCAGTAAAACACTCTATGGAACCGGATTTGATTCTGGCAGGTGAAGGCGAGGAAAAGCATAATCTCCAATTACAAATAGTACAGTTCGGATTAGAAAAGCGAGTACATTTGTTTGGACGCGCAACACCAGAGGAAGTAGTCAGGCTGTTAAACGGATGTCAACTGGCTGTACTATCTTCACGCCGCGAGCCTTTCGGTATTGCCGCTCTGGAGGCTTTGGCAGCAGGAAAACCAGTGTTGGCCACGCGGGTCGGTGGATTGCCTGAATTTGTACAAGGTTCGGCGAATCAACTCGTGGAACCGACAGCAAAAGGAATTTCAAAGGGCTTGCAAACATGGTTTCAGCAACGCGATAAAATGAAATCTTTAGCTGTTCAAAATCGTTTACGAGCTGCGGAATTTACTTGGGAGAAAATGGTTGACCGATATTTGGAATTATATCAAAACTGTAAAGAATAACAAAAAACAATTTTGTTTACCTTAACTGAAGCTTTTACAGGGAGACATCATCCACTTTGCATCACTTATTCCTCTTTATATATAGAATAATTCTAAAAACCGCTGCTGCAATTTATCAGGCTGAAGGAATAAACCTCATACTGAAGATAATGCCGACCCAGCTAATTGCATCCACATTGCGCCGGTACGGGGCTAGTATCGGTCAATATGTACGTTTTAAGGCTCCCGTGACGATTCATAATGCGGCTCTGAAACCGACACCATTCTATCATAATCTTACAGTAGGCTGTGATTGCTTTTTAGGCCGTGAACTTTTTTTAGATATTCAGGATAAAATAATCATTGAAGATCAGGTGACCATTTCGCACCAAGTTGCCATTCTGACCCATACGGACGTAGGCGCAAGCCCTCTCAAAGAAAATATTTTCCCCCCGAGTCAAGCCCCTGTGATGATTCGACGAGGCGCATATATTGGTGCCGGCGTAATGATATTGCCAGGTGTTGAAATTGGTGAATGTGCGGTTGTAGGTGCAGGCGCGGTGGTGTCAAAAAATGTGCCGGCATTAACAATTGTTACAGGTGTGCCTGCCAAAATACTAAGAAGATTGGATAAAGGTGAATTGACATGATTTCAAAAAGAGTTCCAATGTACATGGTGTTTTTTTTAATCACTCTAATTGTTATAAGCTATAATAGTCTGGCCGATACAATCACAGAACAAAAAAAACACTTAACTCCCAAGCCTGCCATGCAATCAACATGCAAGATTTTCTATGTAGATGGCAAAGCCGGTAATGATAAAGAGACAGGAACATCAGGGCACCCCTGGCTGACGATCGACCATGCCATAAAGCAGATAAATGCGGGTGACACGGTTATCATTGCCGATGGCATCTATCGCATTCCGGAGATCAGATTTGGTCCGGCAGGTAAAAGCGCTTCACGGATGACCGTTTTTAAAGCGGCTCCTAAAGCACGCGCAATTATCACAGCACCGGCCGATTCTCCACCTCCGATTTATTTACAAGACTATGTGCTGCTTGATGGTTTGTGGATGGGCGGACGCCGTAATACCAATTTGCATCAAACAGGAAAAAAAAATTCAAACAAAGCAGCTCAAAAGTCAACGGGCATCTTTACAGGCGGTTCTCCGATTTCAAGCGGAATACAAATTATCAATTGCACTATTTGGGGGTATCGTGCAGGAATCAGTCAAGGTTCCGCAGAGTACACCCTTTATCAGGGCAACCGCTTTGTACTCAATGGAAAAAGCCGTTTTCTACATGGTATTTACCTGTCAGGAGGCACTCACAAAGGCAAGATGGCTCAACATGCTATTGTAGACAATAATATTTTTATTGGCGGTGAGGGCTATGCCATTCATGGGTGGCATAAAACCCATTCTAACATCGTCACACGCAATTTTATTACAGGACACTATTGGGGTTTGGTATTGGATGGCTCTGACCATTTGGCAGCCAATAATTTATTTTGGCGGTTAACCGGACAAAAGGGGCGTGAGGGACCTTTTGGGGTGTGGTTGCCAGGTGAAAAAATTATTTTTATTAACAATATTCTTGGACCGGATGCAGGCATTCTTAGCCTATCTTTTCACAATAGCGGCATCGTTGCAAACAATGCTTTTTTAGGTGTCGATCCGCACGGAAAAGCGCCGATCATCCTGGCGCATGATTCGGTCGAACAGCAACTTGGAATATCTGCTCCGGATATTGATGACACCGTTCAGATATTGAAACAAGCCTTTGCCCGTTCAATAGAATCAATTTATGCCGATACGCGCATTGAGCCGGCATTTGCAAGATTAAAAATAACCATTCCGGATGCAAGCCCGCTAAAACAATCCGGACGGGCATGGTTTAATAAACCATCTAAGCCAGTGAATATCGGGCCAGACGCCTCGTGTCCATCCGATATCAAAGCGTTTTGGAAACTTTTCAGAGGGGCCGGATTACGTGATTTTGACCGTTACGGTCGCGTAACAAAATAATGAATACACTAAATACACCTAACAAGAGAGATTACATCGGCATTATCGTTCTTCTTATCGGATTTAGTCTGGGTACCTTTTTGTTGGTATGGGAAGAAATGTTTAAATTTCAACTTAAGCTATTTATTGTCGCAGCATTGTTTTTATTCTTATATCAATTATGTAATTCAATCACAGTAACGCTGCAAAAGGGCTTTATCCTTTGGTTGGTCACTTTTTCTATCGGTTTTCGGCATATTTATCTGACCCCTCATTTGAAAATACATCCATCCGAACTTTTGATTTGGTTTTTGTTTTTTTCACTGTTGAATGCACAAATTCCTAAATCTTTTCCTTTCAAAATAATAGTGGGGGTTGCTATCGGATGTATGGGACTATTGATAAGTTTAGAACGATGGATCCCTTGGAGTGTCGCTCTATCAGAATTTAAGCTTTTTTTAGTGATCATACCGGTTTTTTACGTCACCCGTACTTTGGTTACGAATATTAATCAATGGCGGGATGTGCTGATTATTATATCTATTATCACTTCTTCGATATGCCTGCTGGGTATCGTTGAATATTATGTTCCCTATTTAAGGGGAATTCTCATTGATGATTACTTCCAGGAACAGGCGTATGTGATGTCTACTTATAGATTTAGGCGCGCGACGTTCACTTTTTGGGGAGTGGGGCCTATGGTCAGTATTTATTTATCAATGGTCTTGCCACTTTTCATCAGTGGTGCAGTTACTGAGAAGGATAGACTCTACAAGTATATTCTATTAACGGGTGCGATACTATGCGTTATAGGCATTTACATCACAGGAAGTCGGGGAAGCTGGTCGGCGGCAATCTTATCTGTGGCTTTCTATTCCCTGCTAAGTCAAAAGCGCAAAAAACTGATTGTATCAGTGATTGCAGCGAGCTATATTGCGGTAACATGGCTTTTGCCAGATTCATTTTTTAATACGCTTAATTCCGCTTATGACACGGAAAATTATTACGATACAAGCGCACTGAAACGACGCTCGCGCGCGACTGATGCGATTCAGTTAATTCAACAACGCCCTTTCTTCGGATATGGTTGGGGCGGCAGTGGTTGGGTGCATAGTGATATTCTACAAATAGGCGCAAATCTTGGCATACCGGCGATGATGCTGTTTTTGGCATGGTATTTGAATTGTATGCGTTGTCTATATACTTCAACACGCGATCCGACCATTAACAATTTAAAAAATAAGGAATATGCTTACGGATTGCTTGCCGGATTGTGTGCCGGTCTGTTTCACTTGTTTACACAGGCGATGGTTGTTCTTGCTTTCTTAATTATACCGTTATGGTTTTTATTGGCGGCGGCTGAATGTTTGCCTGCTTTTTTGAACCAACCGGAACAAGCGGTTTGATATTTGAAGAGTGAATTGAATATGGAAAGGCTTACCGTTTTAATACCAACGTACAATAATGAAACCATAATTCGTGCTTGTCTGGAGTCGGTGAAATGGGCGGATGAAATTTTAGTATGTGATTCCTACAGCACGGATCGTACTTTGGAGATTGCCAGAGCGTACGGGGCGCGCATCATCCAACATGAGTATATCAACTCCGCTATGCAAAAAAATTGGGCGATTCCTCAATGCCGCCATGATTGGGTGCTGCTGATTGATACGGATGAACAATTGGAAGATGGCTTAATGGAAGAGATAATAAATTTTTTATCTGATTCACCCTCTGATGTGAATGCCTGCCGTATGCGGCGCAAGAATATGATTCTTGGAAAATGGCTCACGGAATTAGGCTTATGGCCGGATTATGTCACCCGGCTTTTTCGTAAAGATAGGGCGCGTTATGAGGACAAAGAAGTTCATGCGGATATTATTGTACCCGGCCAGGTAAAAACATTTAAACATGCTTTCATCCATCATGGAACGCCCTCACTGTCGAAGCAGATCGGCTATTTAGACCGTTACACTTCTTATCAAGCGGATGAATTTGTAAAACAGGGGCGCCGTTTCAGTTGGTGGCGATTTTTGTTTCGTCCGCCAACCGCATTTTTCTATTATTTTTTTTGGAAAAAGGGTTTTACTGCCGGTTTTCGTGGTTTTTTTCTTTCCGTGCATTTCGCGATTTACAGTTTTTATGTGTATGCCAAACTTTGGGAAATGGAATGGAAGGCTGGCAAACGACGTTAATATTTTGGCTAACAACAT
>JAOZRC010000412.1 GCA_029940345.1 Desulfobacterales bacterium | reverse complement strand
AAAAAAAAAGGAGTAAAAAAAGTGGCGTCAGAAAGTTTGTGGAGCAGCGTTAAAGAGGAGAGCCGGCAGAATTATATTGCTGTTTTTGAAAAGCAATGGCCGGGTTGGATGGCCGGAATTTTTATCGCAATTCTGGCCCTGCTGATTTTTCTTTGGGACAGCCCCTGGGGGATTGCCGGCGGATACCGCAACTGGGGAGATTGGTTTTACTACCTGGTCGGTATTACCGATAAACCACCTTTCCCCCCCTGGTTAACGCCATTGTCGGTTTCTAACATCGGTCTGATGATCGGTGCGTTCGCATCCGCGCTGATGGGACGCCAGTTCGCACTCCGCCGCACTACCGGACTGGAATATGGCAAGGGAATGATTGGCGGCATCCTGATGGGCTTTGGCGCCGCATTGGCTAAAGGATGCAATGTCGGCGGTTTTTACAGTGCTATCGGCGTTTTTTCTATGGGCGGCTATATGATGATGATCGGATTGGGCGGCGGCTCCTATATCGGTCTGCGTATTCTGCTCTGGGAGATGGAAAACATAACGCCCAAGGTCATTATCAAAAAGCCGGTCGATCCGGATAAAAAAGGCATTGATTGGGATAAGGCGCAGCCATTTATCGGCGGTGCGGTTTTAATCTCAGTTATAATCATTTTTTATATCTACTCCATGTTCGATTTGACCAAAATCGGCGGATTGCTGTTTTTTGGCTCGCTCATCGGTTTGACCATGCACCGTTCGCGCTTCTGTTTTGTGCGCGCTTTCCGATGCCCGTTTATGACCGGTGAATCCGATATGGTCAAAGTGGTGGCCATGAGTCTGATGATCTATGGTGCCGGCTCCGCTGTAATCAAATGGAATTTCCTGCAAGATGCGGCCATGGGCGTTCATCATCCATTCTGGTTCGGAAGTCTTGCCGGCGGTCTGTTTTTTGGTGTCGGCATGCTTTTGGCGGGCGGTTGCGCCAGCAGCACCTTATGGCGCATCGGTGAAGGACACACCAAACTGATGGTGACATTGGTTGCATTTGCTCTGACCAACCCAATGGCATTCATGGTGCTTGAGAAGTACAATTTGCAGGATAAACTGGGTAAGGGTCTGTTTATGCCTGATGTTTTCACCTGGCAAGTGACGATGCCGTTGTTTTTCAGCTTGTTACTGATTTGGGCCTTTGTCGCTATCTGGAATGAAGAAGTTGAAAAATTTGTAATCTTTTAATTATTTAAGAGCCTTTGTGAAAAGTCGTAATCGAAGCGAAAAAGTGTGAGAGCGAGGGCTGATTTTCGCAGATTTTATGGTAATAGCCAGCCTATTGCTCTAAAATTTGCGGAAATCAGAGCCGTTCTCACGCTTTTGCAGCCGATTTAAGACTTTTTCAAACGGGCTCAAAGGAGGAAGCATGGATTTAAATTCAATTACACCTGATAAAACGTTAGACACTCGCGGGTTGACTTGCCCAATGCCGATGTTAAAAACCAAAAAGGAGCTAAAAGGGATGAAAGCGGATCAGACGCTGGAAGTTTTTGGTGACGATCCGGGTTCCAAGAATGATATCCCCGACTTTGCCAACAAAGGTGGCAATGCGTTTTTGGGCATGGTGGATGATCCGGAAGGGTACACCAAATACTATATTAAAAAAGGTTGATAAAATGAAAAAAGTGGCTGTATTAATCAAAGATGTGGGGCAACAATACGAAGGGTTGCGAATCAGTCTGGGAGCACTTTTAGATCAGGTGGACATTAAAATGTTTGTTATTGATCATGAAATCGGCACTATGGATGAGGCCTATTCCGATAACATGGAGTTCCTGGATGAGATGGAAGGTGAACGTTTTTCCAATAATGATGCTAATGTGGAAAAATATGGATTTCAACGTGCAACCATAGGGGAGATGGCTGCAAAATTGAAAGAAATGGACCTGATCATCCCCTTTTAGTATGATGGCTATTATAACGGTTTAAAGGAAAGCAATCATGAAAATATTACATGTTTTAAGAAGCGAGGCGGACCTGAATGTTGAAAAATTTATTGATATTTTGTCTGAAGGCAAGGAATCAACCGTGGCACCGCTTTACCAGGGAGATGTAGACTGGTCACGTCTGGTGGATGATATTTTTGCCCACGATAAAGTGGTCTGCTGGTGGTAGGAACTGTCATCCGGCTTGGCGCCAGGCGAGCTACGATTTACGCTCATCAAGCGTTAATCATTTTTAAAAAAAGGCATTATAAAAAAGGAGGAAAATCAAATGGATAAGGATCTGGCCTCCGCTATTGTTCAGGAGAATTGTGGCTGCTATGTGGGCGCTATTGATGCGGCCCAAAAAGTGCTTATCAATAACGATGTAAACAGCGAAAACGCTTTATTAGCCCGTCGTGTCGTTAAATCAGTGGGCGAGGAGTTGTTAAAACAGCACTATGTCGATAAGGCTATGGAATGTTATCAAATCCTGACTGATTACGCACCGACCGATGATGTTTGCGCCGATTACGTTTCCAAAGAAGATGCAAGGGTGGTCGATGGCGAAAAGAAATCACTCGCCGAACTCGGCCCTAATACAATCACCGTATCTACTGCCATCAGTTCGGATGTGAATGATATTTTTCTGGCATTGTCTGAAGTGGAAGGAAATAAAACTAAGGATGAAGCGGATTTTCTGCGGGAAGCGGTTTTTTTGTTGATTCTAAAATACGCAAATGATAAGAACATTCGTCAAATGGTTATAGATAAACTGAAAGGCGTTATCTTGGAATAAACTACCCCGCCGCAAGCGGACGGGGTATTCTGAAAAGCATTGAACGCCCCAAGGGGCGGGGTATTAAACCCGATGCTTCGCAATAAAAGACGAACAGATGAACGTCGAACATCGAACGTCCAACATCGAACATTGAATGTGGAAAACGGCATCCTTCATTTAGCGGTTTACCACTTTGTCCCGTTAGGGACATAATATCTATAGAAAAAAGTATACTAACGGGGGCAAGTCCCGTAGGGACGAAATATAAAAAGGGCACACTGCTTTTTGGCAATTATGAAGGATGCTAAGAAAACAAAATAATTTAGAATAAAGGAAATCTTATGGCTGAAACATTAGGAATTTTAGTAGGTACGGATAAGCATCTTGATTATGTCATCAATTTGGCCGGAGCCGCCCAGGCCAAAGGCAAAGATGTGGAAATATTTTTCAGCGGCCCGGGCGTGATGCTCACCCAGTCAGCCGATTTTGAAAAATTGGTGGGTAAAGCAAAGCTTTCCGTGTGTGATGTGAGTTTCCGCGCTAACGGCTTAGAAGGCGATGTCCCCGGGGTGGGCTTCAAAGACTTTGCAACCCAGGCGCGTAATGCGGAAATGATTACCAATGCAGACCGTTATGTCGTTTTTTAACGCTTTGATTCGCGTTTTATTTTTTATTAATTTTTTCATAAAAAGGAGCTATTATGGGTAAGAAATTGGTATTAGTGTTATTGGCAGCCGTTTTTCTATTCACCACTTTTGGTCTGGCATTTGCGGAAGAGAAAGGTAATCCTCGCAAGGGTAAATTCCTTTTCCGTAAAAGTTGCCGCGACTGTCACAAAGAAGGTGCAGAGGGCAAAGAGTTAAGTCCTTCCAGCAAAACCATGGATCAATGGACTGCTGCATTCAAACAAGAGAAAATTGACACGTATAAATGCAAAGAGGAATTCGCAAAACTGAATGAAAAAGATGTGAATGATATTTATACCTATTTGCATAAGTACGCGGCCGACTCGCCATCACCGGCCAAATGTAAATAAGTATTGTGACCCTTTAACTTCCTCACCCGGAGTGCAAGCTTCAGCTTGCCATCTGTAAACGCAAGCGAAAGCTCGCACTCCTAAAACCGGGATGTTATTTTGTAACAGTTTCCTAACTGGGTGTAAATCAAAAGCGCCTTTTTGAAAAGGCGCTTTTTTTTGCCAAATTTTTCTGATAACTACAAGGATTTCAGATAAGAAGGGATTTTATTTGTATCCAGTTCAAAAATTATTGAAAGATTCAGCATCCTCAAGAGGTATCCTGCTCACAAATCATGGCCAAGTGCAGTTCCGGAGTGCGGAAATTATGTTTTTCGCATGGGACTCTGACGGCATTTAGGCCAATTGTGCTACAAACATGCCGCTCTGACGGAGCTTTTGAGGAATATCACATTTTAGTTGCACAGGTCGAAAGATAAAATAGCAAGAGCAAAGAAATGAGACTTCCCATAAAACAGGATCAAATGATGACACTATACAAAAACATGGAAGAAACAGTCGGTGCTACACCGATGGTGCGACTCAACCGCATTGCTGAAAACGCTTTGGCTGAAATTTGGGCTAAACTGGAATATTTTAATCCGCTCGGCAGCGTTAAAGACCGCATCGCTTCTGCGATGATTCAAGCCGGTGTGGCCGATGGCTCGATTGGCTCTGAAACGCTTATCGTGGAACCGACGAGCGGAAATACCGGAATTGGTCTGGCGTTTATATGCGCCTCCAAAGGGTTGCGCCTTTGTCTGACAATGCCGGACACAATGAGCATTGAACGGTGTAAATTGTTACGTCATCTCGGTGCAGAACTGGTTCTGACGCCGGGTGCCAACGGAATGAAAGGCGCAATTGAAAAAGCCGGCCAAATTTGTGATGAAAATGAAAATGCTTTTATGCCCAACCAGTTTGCTAATCCGGCCAATCCGAAAATTCATCGGGAAACCACGGCCGAAGAGATTTGGCGGGACACTGACGGCCAGGTCGATGTCCTGGTAGCCGGCGTTGGCACAGGCGGTACGATCACCGGCGTGTCACAAGTGCTGAAAAAACGTAATTCCGCTTTTAAAAGTATTGCGGTGGAACCAGAGGCTTCACCGGTGTTATCCGGTGGCAAGGCCGGACCTCATAAAATTCAAGGAATCGGTGCCGGTTTTGTGCCGGAAATATTGGATCGCACCCTGATTGATGAAGTGATCACCGTTACCAACAAAGATGCCTTTGAAATCGCTCGCCAACTCGCCCATACGGAAGGAATCCTTTGCGGCATTTCATCCGGAGCCGCCGTTTGGGCTGCGCTTCAGGTCGCCAAACATCGCGATTTCAAAGAAAAACGAATTGTTGTCATTTTACCAAGCACGGGGGAACGGTATCTGAGTACGGAGCTTTTTGTATGAATCGTTTTGGGAATCCTTAGTATCGGAGTGGTGTTTCACCTATCGTTGCGAGGCTATATTTGCCAAATAAGTCATACTAAAACACATTAAAATATTGAATTACTGCTATTGAAGAATTTGTATGCTATTCAAATTCAAATGTAATCGGTAACTATGGAGTGCGAAAGTTAAGCAGAGCGGAGGAACGGAGGGGAACAGTCTTTC
>JAOZRC010001006.1 GCA_029940345.1 Desulfobacterales bacterium | reverse complement strand
CTTGCCGCGCCTTGAATACGAGCCACAATCCTACGCAATATGGGTATATTATTTGTTTCCACTTACCTTAACACGGAGGTCATTATGAAATTTCCTTACGGTATATCCGATTTAAAAAAAATCATTACCAACGGCTATTTTTACGTTGATCGAACAGATCGCATTCCGATGATAGAAGACACCGGAGACCATTTGCTTTTCCTGCGTCCGCGACGTTTTGGCAAAAGCTTGCTGCTCTCCATGCTTAAATATTATTATGACATTGCCCAGGCGGATGAGTTTAAGCGCCTGTTTGGCAGTCTTGCTATCGGCAGCAATCCGACTGACCTGCACAATCAATATTTTATTTTGGAGCGGAAACCTTTTATAATACAGGCGATATGCGGCTTTTATGTGATTTTATCGCAAATCACTTTTTCAAAGTGTTCGACAATCGTGATTACCGTTGGGCTAACGAACTGACGGTCAAAACCGCCTTTCTGGCGCTACTGTTCAATAATGCGCTTTACATCACGGACTCAGAAACCGCGCTTGAACGAGGCTATGCCGATATGACCCTGATCGTCCGGCCTGATATGCGCCACTATCAATTGCTTGATTTTCTGTTCGAGTTAAAATATGTCGGGTTGAAAGACAACAAGTTGAACGGCGAACAGATAAAAGTGATGAGCGATGATGAACTGAAAACCCTGGCACCGGTTAAGCAAAAATTGGCGGAGTCAGAAGCCAAACTCAAAGGTTATCGCCTGACATTAGAATCCGCCTACGGCAGCTTATTGCGGCTGCATTGTTACAGCGTGGTTTCGGTGGGGTTTGACAGGTTGGTGTGGGCGTAAAATCAGGCATTTTATATATAACTGGATTTACAGCGCCCCTTCGGGGTGCAATCATTATAAATTCCTTTGAAACGGGGTTAAAATCCCGTGTTTTATCACTTTGCCGCATGACCTCTTAAATTTTGTTAAAATCAGGAACCGTAAAAAGGAGTTCATAACATGCAATACCCATTACCCGAAAAAATAGGCAACCCCGACCTCTTTGTGGGCAGGAAAAAAGAATTCGACCTTTTTAGCAAATGGATCAACCTGATACCGGACCGTCTTTCCAAATCCAGAGCCATACTTGCCCGCCGCAAAAGCGGTAAAACCGCATTTGTAGAGCGCATCTTTAACAAGCTTTGGAGTGATGACGGAAAGGTAATTCCATTTTACATCAATATCCCGGAACGGAAAGTCTGGTTTCCTGAATTTGCCAGGAATTATTTCCGGACATTTGCGTCCCATTACATATCATTTTTAGAAAGAGATAGAAAAATTGTATCTATACCATTGACACTTAGTCAAATAAGACAATATGGCAAATCAAAATCAATGGAGTATTTGGTGATTGATGTGGATTCGCTTATGGAGGATGAAGCAAAAGGAAGGCATGATTCGATGTGGCAGACAGCCAGTTCCTCACCGCAACGTTATGCAGGGGCTTTTGATC
>JAOZRC010001005.1 GCA_029940345.1 Desulfobacterales bacterium | reverse complement strand
ACTCGCTAATGTAGTCGCTCATTTTTTTCAGCAACGCTTCAGCTTCCGCATCGTGCAGATTTTTTGAAGCAGGTGCTTCTGCGGCTGTGGCACTCACCGCAGTAAACATCAGCATAACGGTTGCCATTGTGATAACAATTTTTTTAATTTGACTTGCCATAGACTTTACCTCCTTTTAGGTTTCCCATATAATTGGGTGGTTAAATTTATTCCTTAATTCCCTCATTTATAGTTTAACAGACGTTTAGAATATATGCAAGTGCCTATCGCCCAATCATGTTCGCCAGGCTCTATCTAAGTACTTGGACAAAAGTTTCCCAGCATCTCTCGCGTCGGGTTTGCAAACCGACGCATTGGCCGGTGGGTTACAAACCCACCTTGAGCGGTTCGTAAAATACCCGAAAACTTTTGTCCAAGTACTTACGTTTTCATATATGATTTTTCATCCAAATTTTCCACTGAAAGAATCGCAATACGGAGATCATAAAGCGCCTTCAGAACACCTGAAAGCGCGGCTTGATCAACCATGTGTCCGACCATGCTCGTTACCGGGATTTTGCCTGATGTCGAATCAGTCGTGATATTCATATCAGTGATCAATTCAGACCAAGCGGAATCAATATGGCCCTGAATCCGAATTCGATACGTTGCGGGTGTTTCTATTTTGAATTCCTTCATATTGACTGGTTGGTTCATGACTTCCCTATCTGAAAAGTAAATTATTTGTGAAAGGCTATATTTAATTTAAACTGCCGGGATAGAAAAATCAATTCCCCAAAAAGGGAATAAATGGGGTATTTATGGGGTATTTATGGGGTGTTTTGTGTTTGGGATGAAGATGATAAAAGGATGCCTAACCCAGAAGCTTTTATAACGGCTTGCTGCCGTTTGTGAACTCCCAGTTTTCTATAAATTTTACTTGTATGCTTTTTTACCGTTCCCGGGGAAATAAAAAGCTTGGCAGCGATTTCTTTATAGCGCTGTCCTTGCCCCAGAAAAGATAAAACCTCAAGTTCACGATGGGTCAAAGGATCGGCAAGTTCCCGATTGCGCTCTAAGCGTTGCTGCCTGTGCTGAGGATCGGCCTCCGCCCGCTTTTCGACCATTTCACCCAAATCGCAAGCGGCCAGGATCCGCCCGATGTATTTGTCGGCATTACCGTGCTGCGGCAAACATTTTAAAAGGTTTGCCGTATCCGGTTCCAGATTTACGAATGGACGGATGTATCCGCCAGGCCAGGCCAGGGCCACAGCGCGTTGTAAAACAGCAGATGCCTCGTCGATGCGGCCTTGCTTTTGCCGAACCATGGCTTGCAAAAGAAGAATTTCAATTATTTTGGAAGTATTGTGAGTCGCCTGGCAAAACTCCAGGTGTTCCCGGAGTTTCTCCGTTGCCTTGCACAAAGCAGCCATAGTCCCCTGGGCTGCAAGCACCCGGCATTGGATGATGCGGGGCACATCCGACCAAAAAAACATTGTACCCGTATCT
>JAOZRC010000411.1:4949-5368 GCA_029940345.1 Desulfobacterales bacterium | reverse complement strand
GCTTACAATGTTTTGTTTGAAGACTATCATTAGGAGGTCATCATGATTTTTCCCAAAAAACGTCCAACTCCGATTGGAGAATTTATCCGGGAAGATATACTAAAAGAATTTAATATGAGCCAAGGCGATTTGGCTCTGGCGCTGAAGCTATCCCGAAAAACAATCAATAATTTAGTGAATAACAAAAGGTCGTTATCGGCAGACATAGCTCTGAGATTAGGAAAATTCACAAGGACTTCCCCTCAGTTATGGTTAGGGCTCCAACAATATCTGGATTTATGGGATGCCTTACATTCAGAGCAGGCAAAGGAGATAAAGAATATCCTTTCATTTGCAGCGTAATAGGAATAACCAAGATTGAATTACTGATACTTTTTTAAATTAATTCAATTTTTTGTCGGCTTATATGAAAATTTTCA
>JAOZRC010000411.1:0-4939 GCA_029940345.1 Desulfobacterales bacterium | reverse complement strand
CATCTTGAATCTCCTGGCAACAACCAAAATATTTTAAGGATAACACGATGTTAAAAATAATCAACCGCAATCGCATGGTACAAATCATGCTTTTTCTGGCTTTTTTCCTGATAGAAACGCCCTTTAGCATGGCGGAAACCCAAGTGGGCGGTTCAATCGCAAGTAATACAATCTGGAATTTTGCAGCGAGTCCTTATATTGTTACAAGTGACATAACCGTTGAAGCGGGTGTGACTTTAACGATTGAAGCCGGTGTTGTTATTAAAGCGAACGATGGATTTTATATAAGTGTCTATGGAACTTTAAATGCTTCAGGAACTCAGGCAAATATTATTACCTTCACATCGAATCAGCCGACACAGGCAGTCGGTGATTGGAACGGCATCAAATTTTATGACGGTTCCGCCGGCACGCTTCAAAACAGTGTGATCGAATACGCGGATATCGGCATCTATATTTCTGAGAACACATCGCCGCAAATTCAGAATTGCACGATTAGGAAAAACAACCGCGGCATTCAGGTAAAAAATTATTATGGCACCATACCTCATCCCGTGGTGAATGGATGTTCTTTGCTAAATAATGACGACTATAATTTTTATGTTGACGGATATGGTGATTGGAGTAACACAATTTTAGATGCCACTGATAACTGGTGGGGAACCCAAAATCCGACCGAAATCGCCGCAACCATTTATGATGATTATGATGATTACTATCGAGCAACAGTTGATTTCACTTCTTTTTTAGACTCGGAAAACGGAACAGCGGTCAATACGGCGCCTGCCGGAGAAACCTACCTCATCGGCGGTATGACCGAAAATATGACATTAAGCGGTACCTATCTTGTGCCGACCTATTTCAAAGTGAATTCAGGCTATGAGTTGACGATTGCGGCTGGTACAACTGTCAAGTTTAAGACCGGAGCCTATTTTGTCGTAGGTGATGGCGGAACCATAACCGCAGGTGATGCTGCCGGCAGTCCGGTTGTCTTCACTTCCGCTCTGCCACCTCAGGCAGTCGGTGATTGGAACGGCATTAAATTTCATGACGGCTCCGGCGGCACGCTTCAAAACTGTGTGATCGAATACGCGGATATCGGAATTTATATTTACAAAAACACATCTCCGCAAATTCAGAATTGCACCATCAGGCATAACAACTATGGGATTTATGTCAAAAATGATTACGATGACAGACCCTATCCCATAGTCAATGAGTGTTCTCTGCATGATAATAACGAATATAATTACTATGTCGATCAATGGGCCGGAGCCTGGTATTATGATGGCAATGGCTGGTTTCTGACAACCCTTGACGCCAAAAACAATTGGTGGGGAACTGCCGATCCGCAGGAAATTTCAGCAAGCATCTTTGATTATGCAGACGAACATAACCGGGCGACTGTTGATTTCACCTCTTTTTTAGACTCAGATAGCGGCACTCCGGTCAATACGGCGCCTTCCGGAGAAACCTACCTGATCGGCGGCACAACCGCAAATATGACGTTAAGCGGTTCCTATCTTGTACCGACCTGTTTTAAAGTCAATTCAGGCCATGAGTTGACGATTGCGGCCGGCACGACCATCAAGTTTATGAGCGGAGCTTATTTTGTTGTTGACAACGGCGGGACGATAACTGCCGGTGATGCTACGGGAAGCCCGGTTGTCTTCACCACCGCTCTGTCACCTCAGGCAGTCGGTGATTGGAACGGCATTAAATTTCATGACGGTTCCGGCGGTACGCTTCAAAACTGTGTGATCGAATACGCGGATATCGGCATTTACATTTATGCGAACACATCGCCGCAGATACTGAATTGCACGATTCGGAACAACAACCACGGCATTCAAGTAAAAAATAATAACAGTGCCATCCCCCATCCCGTGGTGGACGGATGTTCTTTGTATAATAATGAGAACTATAATTTTTATGTGGTCTGGTGGGGTGATTGGAATGCCACAATTTTGAATGTCACGAACACTTGGTGGGGCACGCCGAATCCGGCCGAAATCGCCGCAACCATTTTTGATTACAAAGATAATAACGGCCTCGCAATGGTCGATTTCATATCATTTCTGGATGCGGAAGCCGGCACACCGGTCGACACGGCGCCTGGCGGTGAAACCTACCTGATCGGCGGCACGACCGAAAATATGACATTAAGCGGAACCTATCTCGTACCGAGCTATTTCAAAATCAATCCTGGCCATGTGGTGACGATTTCCGCCGGTGCGACTGTCAAGTTTATGTCAGGAGCATATTTTGTCGTGGATGACGGAGGAACTTTGACCGGCGGTGACGCTGCCGGAAGTCCGGTTGTTTTCACTTCCGTTCTGACCCCACAGGCGCCCGGAGATTGGAACGGCATCAAATTTTATGACGGCTCTGGCGGCACGCTTCAAAACTGTGTGATCGAATACGCGGATAGCGGGGTCTATATCTATGGAAACATTTCACCGCAGATTCTGAATTGCGAAATCAGATATAACAATCGCGGCGTACATGTGAAAAACGCTCGCGACAGTCACCCCGATCCGGTGGTTAACCATTGTTCAATGCATGATAATGACCAATATAATTATTACGTTGATAAATTATATAGTTGGTATGTTTGGAATCAAGCTTTGAACGCCGCTGAAAATTGGTGGGGAACTGATGATCCGCAGGCGATCAGTGCAAGTATTTATGATTATGATGAGGATAGCACAATAGCGGCAGTTGATTTTACACAGTTTTTAAATGCTGAAAACGGAATACCGGTTGATACGGCGCCTGGCGGCGAAACCTACCTGATCGGCGGTACAACCGAAAGCAGGACGTTAAACGGAACGTATCTTGTACCGACCTATTTTACAGTTCAGGCAGGACATGAGTTGACCATTGCCGCCGGCACTGTCATAAAATTTATGAATGGAGCCTATTTTGTTATTGATGATGGCGGAACCATAGCCGCCGGTGATACTTCTGGCAGTCCGGTTGTTTTCACTTCCGATCAGTCATCGCCGTCCGCCGGTGATTGGAACGGCATCAAATTTGATGATGGTTCCGGCGGCGCGCTTCAAAATTGTGTGATCGAATACGCGGATAGCGGGGTCTATATCTATGGAAACATTTCACCGCAGATTCTGAATTGCGAAATCAGATATAACAATCGCGGCGTACATGTGAAAAACGCTCGCGACAGTCACCCCGATCCGGTGGTTAACCATTGTTCAATGCATGATAATGACCAATATAATTATTACGTTGATAAATTATATAGTTGGTATGTTTGGAATCAAGCTTTGAACGCCGCTGAAAATTGGTGGGGAACTGATGATCCGCAGGCGATCAGTGCAAGTATTTATGATTATGATGAGGATAGCACAATAGCGGCAGTTGATTTTACACAGTTTTTAAATGCTGAAAACGGTACACCGGTCGATGCGGCGCCTACCGGAGAAACCTACCTGATCGGAGGTACGACTGAAAACAGGTCATTAAGCGGTACCTATCTTGTGCCGACTTATTTTAAAGTGAATATAGGCCATGAGTTGACGATCGCCGCAGGCACGACTGTCAAATTTATGAGCGGAGCTTCTCTTATAGTTGATAACGGCGGGACGATAACCGCGGGTGACGGGACAGGCAGTCCGGTTGTCTTCACTTCCGATCAGGTGATACCGGCAGTCGGTGACTGGAATGGTGTTAAATTTTATCACGGCTCCGGCGGCACGCTTCAAAATTGTATAATTGAATACGCCGATATCGGTATCTATGTCTATGGCGTAGCCTCTCCGCAGATTCAAAATTGTACGGTCCGATTTAATAATCATGGTGTTCATGTAAAAACTAACTATAACGGTGATAAACCTGACCCGACAGTTAATGATTGTTTTCTGCATGATAATCTTGAGTTTAATTACTATGTAAATGAATATGGCGATACTTGGGATACCACAATTTTAGACGCCACAAACAACTGGTGGGGTATCCAAAATCCAACAGAAATAGCTGAAACCATACGTGATTACAATGATAACAATTCCGTAGCACAAGTTGACTTCGATCCTTGGAAATATGAAATCGTGGACGAAGACGGCCCTATAATTTCCAACATCCGCTACAACACCATAGCCATCGCTTCTAATGCCACCATCGACCAACCCGGAACCTTTACGCTTCAGGCGGTGGACGCCGCTTCCGGTGTGGAGCGCATGGAATTTTATATTGATATGGAACTCAAGCATATCGTCAGCAACGCTTCCGGAAGTTACAGCTTTGACTGGAACATTGTGGCCATCAGTGACGGCTATTACAATTTTATGGTTAAAGCGTATGACACATTAGGCAACGTCACCGAAGAATTGCTTGAAAATCTTGAAGTCGCGCTGGCAGTTCCGGATCCGCCGGTTATCACTTTTCCTGAATCGGGACTGCTGATCAGCCGCAGCACGGTTACGGTTACCGGAACAGCCTCCAAATACTCGCAGGTTACGCTGTTCAATAACGATGCGCAGGTTATTTCCGGCGTGAATGTGAATACGGACGGCGGTTTCAGCATCACCATTCCTTTGGTGAATGGCGCTAACAGTATTCAAGCGCAAGCCGAAAACCGCGGCGGACAAAGCACCAAATCGGACACCGTTGCAGTTACAATGGACCCGAATGCTTTGGCACCGGTACGCGGATTCGCAATTGAAGCCAAACCAGGCGGAGTGATTCGCCTGACCTGGAGTCAGCCGCTCGGCGAAATACCGGCCGGCTATCATATCTATCGTTCGTTGACCACTTTTGACGACACCTCTCAGGCCGAGCGTATCACTGCCCAGCCTCAGACCGGCCTCAGTTATGACGACCTGCCGGATACGGAGGACATCTATTTTTATGCGGCTGTTTCGGTGGATGCCGTGGGCAATGAAAGCGTCATGAGTGCGGTGTTGTCCGCGGTTTCAGT
>JAOZRC010000019.1:16500-18956 GCA_029940345.1 Desulfobacterales bacterium | reverse complement strand
ATCATCGAACGCCGTTTATAATAACACATGGATATCGTAAAGATTTGTTGCCGCCTCCTTTTGGACACGCTATATTTGTACACGCTATATTTGTATAGGAACGCGCTGTGATCTGTTTTTCAGAAAAATCCACGCCGGTGATATCACGATTCGGCAGTTGCGCCAACAGTTCGCCGCTGCCACATCCCACTTCCAAAATACTTGCATCCGAAGGTATGATAAGACGGTAATAATGTGCTAAAATAGCACGATATTGGCAGGCAGGCCAAAGCAGATCCGCGCCTGTTTGATTGTAGTGATTTTTTACCGCTTCCAAACGTTTGGCGACTAAATTTTTCATTTTATAATGGTTATCCTACGGAAAAAGTTTAACATAAAGCTATAACAGAATCATTGGTTCATATTTCGTATATTTATACCTTATAAAAAGCGCATCTATGTTCTTAATAATATGATTTAAATTGTCGGGTGTATTTTTTTTAGTCACCCCGGAAGTCTCTACATACGTTACTCCGATAAACGAAGTGATTTTTTTGAAAAAATCCTTTTCATTTGCCAGAAGGTCCTCATAATATAATTTCAGAGTCGGTACATTGATTAATGAAATATAGGAGTCAAGCCAATCCTCAATCTTTTCCCTCCATTTTAGCTGATCATCAAATCTATCAATATCCAGATAAAAAGGCCCTGGCCTTTGGCTTTTGTTATCTATATTCCATCTCTTTTGTTTGTCAAAAAGACGTTGAGCATTAATCTCGGAAATGACAAGCTTAACGTGATTTTGCCTTGTCATGTGAATAATCTTGAAAACGTTTTCTCTAAGATATTGAATAAATCGTTTCTTGTCGAGCACATCATCCAGCTTTGTTTTAAAGCCGACAGCTCTGACAGTTGCATCATATTTTTTCTCAAAAAAATCATGCAACCACTCGGTCTGTCGGGTTATATGCGCTGCAATTTCTGTTTTAGGTATCTGAAATCCCCATCCGCCCCAAACTTCAGGTTCCATGATAACATGGGGATGAGCATTCATACACTCAGTGATATAGGTACTCCCCGTCCTCCCCTGAAATAAGAGGACAAATTTGCAAGCTGTTGATTCGTCTAACTTTTCTTTTTTTTTAAAATTAATATATCTTCGTATATCCAAAATGGCTCTATCCAACAGCTATTTTAAAAACTTAGTCTTAATCTGGCTAAATAAAGATTGCTTCGAACGACTCGAAGGCTCTTCGTCGGGTTCATTATTTGCATATTTATCAAACCGCAATACTACTTGCAACGCCATTGATTGATCGTCAAACGTAAATTGAGGTAATAAAATCCGAGGGTCATTGGTAGACGCTTTAATTAAAAGACAATCTTGGTAAAAAAAGTGTTCATCTTCACTCACAATTTCACATCCGTCAAACTGGTGAGATGCATCCGCCCGCCAAAGCGTCCGCTTCGAGTTCATAGCTATAAGGATGATCTCTTTAATCTGAATTGTTCCGGATAAATCGGACGGATCCAGGCGTAAGCGTTGATTCTGAAATAGGAAAGGCATGTTAAGCGTAAGGGTTGTCCACTCTGATTGCGGATAATAGGCATAAACAGAATTTTGTTCACTATAGCTGCCATTATGTAAAGCATATATTTGTAATCGTGTCGATGCGCCGATCTGAAGACCTGCAGGATAGGTTGGTTTTAATGCCAGGTTGTTGATCTGCATGTGCGCATATTCATCCCTTTTTTCCGTTTCTTTCCACAGCCAGGCAAGAACGATTGCCATTTCAGAAGCATACAGTTTCCATGCTTTTTCGTGTTTTATCAGCATGTATTGGATCAGTTGGGTGCGCATTCGGTTTGCGGTCGCATACACCATCGAATCAAAATGACGTCGATAAAAAAACAATTCATCCGGTAATACATCCCCTTGCAGTCCATTTTCATGCAGCGTAATTAAAAAGTCCCAGTCCTCATAAGAGGGCATCATTTCATCATAGCCGCCACAGCGGTCGAACACCGATTTTCGGAAAAGATTGGCGCATTTGCCATCCGTATTAATAAACGGCATCAATTCGGGGACATAGCCGAGTGGAATATAGGCATTTTCGAAAGCGCCGAAATTGTGCGCATGACAGGTGACGTAAGCCAGTTCAGGGTTATTCATCAACGTTTCAACACCCAAACGGATATATTCCGGATGGATTTTGTCATCCGCATCCAGGGGCAAAATGAATTTACCGGACGCGGCCGCAATACCGGCATTACGCGCCGAACTCAAACCTCCGTTAGGCTTGTTCACTTTGACGACACCTTGCAGTTGATCGAATGCTTCATTGGCTTCCGCAGTTGAAGAACCGTCATTGACAACAATAATTTCAATCGGTTTATACGATGATTGCTTAACCGAATCCACTGCTTCCTGGAGATATTCGGGCTGGTTGTGATACGGAATCACTACGGATACGGTT
>JAOZRC010000019.1:13068-16400 GCA_029940345.1 Desulfobacterales bacterium | reverse complement strand
AGACATACATTGGCCCAGTTTTCCCACCGCGACGGAAAGACACAAAAGCAGGAATCAAGCATTAACGATGGGATTTCACTATAAGCGACCGCTCCGCAAAATCGAATCTTGGCCACATATCGTTCAGGAATATGCTGCTGAAGAATGGCCTGATACGATTTTTCAAATATTGGCGTATTTATATCGGCCCCGTATATTTCAAACACAAAATCCGGGTTTTGTTTCAGAATAATTATGGCCGCCTCGACAAAGATATCCACTCCTTTTCTGATCTGGACCGAGCCGAAGAATCTCACACGCCGGATCATGCCAGTTGTAAATTGTTTGGCCTGGACCATTTTAGGCAATTCCATCGGGTAAGGACAGCGTAAAATATCGCTACGTCCCACCCGTTCCTTAAAATAATCCGCCAGTGATTGGGAAGGTGAGGTTACCCTGTCTGCATACTTAACACAGTAATCCTCCATATTACATCGGCCAATCGAATCCGTATCAAGCAGCTTATCTTCATTAATATGATACAACAACGAACTGGGCGTATGCAATTTAACGATCAGTTTAACTTCCGCAAACACGTTTAAAAGCCTTTTGGATCGGATACTGGCAAACCCTTCGGCACCGAATTCGGCAAATTCAACTATGTCCGGGTTAATTTTCCGGCCAAGTTTGAGTAACGTATCCAGAACACGATAGGAATATTCATGGTGAAAATTGAAAAACTGGTTTTTCCTCAATGGGGTGGAAGGCAGCGTTTTAATCAGTTCAATGCCGGGGGGCAAAAGGTTTCGATTGGTGTCGTTAAAGCAGTCTGTCACCAAAAAAACCTTATGTCCCCGATCTACCATGACTCGGCTAACATTATAAATGTAAGTGCCGATTCCTCCGCCGGTTACAAGTCCGAATTCGCGAGATACGTAAACTATCCGCATAATATTTAGATCACCTTTACCTTATATTGCAAACCAATCGTTTCAAATTATCAATTGTAAAACAAAATAAATGTTCTGAAATAGTCCATTTGGTAAATTTTTATTGTGAATCCTTTCCATCATTAACGGCGTTCAACACAAAAAACGGCAGACTTAATAACAAACTGACTATGGCCACAGAATAGTGATAGCGAAAAATCGCTTTTGACGTAGAAATCAGAAAAAATGGCATCAAATGTAACACAATCGGCACTGGTAAAAGTAGAAATTTCCATGAATTTAATCTGATAGAAGCAATGATAACACTTGCCAAAAACAGATACAAATATGATGCTGGGCGCCAGATAAAATAACTCTGCGGTTTTTCAACTGACTGAATATATTTTTTATATACGAATTTTCTTATCTGGGGTGCCAGTGAATCTTCATGGATGTCCAATTTGTTGGAATTGATATAGCGTAACCCTTTTTTATGATCCCACCATATATTCGAATATCCTGTTCTACGAAAACGCCCTTCAAGGGGTTTTATACGCCAGATTGTTGAACTTAAATCGGCATAATACCTTAAAACTTTTGTTGTGCTGCGAATTACTGATTTCTTTTCACTGGTTGCCGCCACTGAAGTCGGGGTGGTCGTACTCGGTTGCCTTTTTTCATACTTGTCAACTCTGGGCTTGAAATTGGGGTTGGGAAGCTTGCGCTGAATATCAAAAATTTCATACAGAGGTCCGCGTATTCCGATATAAAGTAAAATTCCCAATGCAAACGCGAAAGCCAGATGCTTCCAAAACTTGCGATAAACGAGTATAAGAATCAACGGCGTCCCCAAAGCCGTTGCTACACCGTTATGACGGTAAATTGCGGCCAATGTGATAATAACCCCGAAAAAAATCCATGCGCGTCGCTTTAAAATCCATTTGCCATCACTGAGTACAATTTCCAATACAATAAGCGTCATCGCCAAAATAGCGATGCTGTAAGCGACGTCTTTCCATAATGTTATTACCATCAAACCGTTGACCAAAAAGAGAGCGAAAAATAGACAAACAAAATAAGTCAGCAGTCTCGGAACACCCCATTTTCGCAAAATAACCAATCCCCAGGCAGCGGTCAAACCCAGAAAGAATATCTGTGTAAACGCCACCGCAGACGGTGAACACCACAAGCGGGTAATAAGCCAAATACTCATTGAATGAAACGCGGGATGCCAGTCATGAAAATCGCCCGTCATCGCTTGTTTCCACTGCCAAAGTGAATCAGGACTCATCTGTCCCGGCCAGAAAGCCAAGAGATAAAGCGTCCAAATCAAATAACAGGGTGCCGCATACCCTAGCCAAGACCAAGAACTGACTGTTATAACCCGATATCTGTAAACAGGTCGTGATAATAGCCAGTAGCTCAACAGGAAAATTGAAATGCTGATAATAACGAAATGGATCACAAAATAAAAAAAGGTATATGAAGGCTGCAATTGCACCGGAATGACAATGAATAGAAAAATACTTCCAATTACAGCTATGGACGCACCATATGTTCGTGCTTTAATAGAAGGAAAGATTTTCGCAGGATGCAACGAAAGAGATTGCTTTTTACTTTTCACAAACCGATAAATAAACGGGGCTATGGTTAAAGTTAACAATAACGAGATAAAAGCGCCGATAAAGTAGGCAACATAACTCAGTATATGATTTTTCAGTATCGGTTTGAGAGCTATCTCTAACTGCGGATCGATGCCTGACGAAACGATTGCCAGGCCATTGGTATTCAATTCATATTCTCGGATTTGATTTAGCGTTTTGATTTTTTTTAACTCTGCGTGTGTCTCAAGCCGTGTTGGCAAATATCCTAATTGATTTATAATAATTTTATTGATCACCATTTTTGAAGGTTTCAATAAAGGATCAATACGCAACTTGGTTATATTTTTCAAATTGGGTAGCGCCAATTGACACGTTGTGTTACCAGAGCTGAAAAAGATCGAAACAGAATTTTTTTCCATATAGGCTTTATTTTCGGAAGCCCAATACACCTGGAATACAGAGTCCGAATCGGTTTGAAATTCAACACGAATCGAAGCCGGCATATAAAAACGATAGAACAGTAGAAACATAAACGTAAACAGTAGCGCCGTAACGATAAATGCCTCTATATTGATAAAATTCGTTTGAATATGCTTTAGAAATTTATTATTCACAACTGACTATTTTCTCTTTCCAACGATCATTGGATAAAATAAACTGCCCTTTTTTATATTTCATAAAATTTTTTATCGAACGAATTTTCTAAAAAATCAAACAAATCATCTAATACTTTTTCTTTAAATATTTGATTTCTTTTATTTCCAAGCTTTTTCATTCTCCTCTCAGGCATTTTTGTTGGGAATTCAATATGTAGCTTTTT
>JAOZRC010000019.1:886-13058 GCA_029940345.1 Desulfobacterales bacterium | reverse complement strand
TAAAAATTGGCCTTAGATAATCAGGATACGTGTCCTTTGCATTTTCATAATAAATAACAATAGGTTCTATATTATGAGCCCTAAAAAAAATTTGCCATTTTTTCTTGCTGTCGTAAATCCAGGAACAATGATACATAATCTCGTTGAAATTATATGGAATAGAATCATTATAGTTTTCATTTTTTATATATCGTTTGTCCCAAACGTTTGACTTAGCGGCAAAATATCTTGAGATTGACTGTTCAAAAATATCAATTCGCTGCACCATAACCCAAACGGCATTACGGAAAAAATGATAGAAGGGTGTCAAAACATCATCATGCTCTGACACCGAAATTTTATTTGATACAATGACAGCGTGATCATACATAATATTCTCAATAAATAAACCCTTGCGCTCTGCATTGATAATACTGCATAATTGATCTTTAACCGCAGGCCAATCTGACTTTTCAAACACGCCGTTATCTATCATTTTGCAAAAATTTTCATGCGTCTGAAATCGCACTCTTCCAGTCAAAATAGAAAAATCGTCAACCATCATGGTTGATCCACTCCGTTGTGTCGAACAAAAAACTACGGAGGGTATTTGAAAAGGCTTAACCAGCATAACTATGCTCCAATTCACAAATTTATCGAAGGTTTATTTAGTAAAATGGATTATTCCGTGTTTTCGATGTCATTAGCGCTTTTATCACCTGAGCAAAATTTTTCTAAGCTTCGAGTCATCCAATCCAAAATGATCCTTTAACTTCAAAAAATCAGAACCCAGATGACAGATAATTTCATTCAAGGCATCAAAAATACGAAAACCATTTTCATAAAGCTTCAGCAAAGGCAGTTCGGCGGCGATATTTTTACGATCACTATCCATTGCGATTAATTGAAGCAAACGGGATTCGCTCATGCTGATCAACTCTTCCGCACGTTGACGCAACACGGAGCCCAAACCATTTTTGTGGGAAGCATCTTTAATACTTGTAATCAGCTTCTCTTCCAGTGAACCGCCGCCGTCCGATGAATCAAAAGTATAATCCGTAAATTCCGGCCCGATGACATCTTCCAAACCGGTGCCTTTGGAAACCAACACCGGACACCCGTAATACATCGCTTCCAAACACACAATCCCGAAAACTTCCCAGCGTGAAGGAAAGACACATACGGTTGCTTTTTTAAAATATGAAACAACATTTTGATGATCAACCTGACCTAAAAAAGTTATCTTGGCGCGGCATGAATCCGGTATTTTATTATCCCAGTGTTCTAGAAATGTGCATTCATGCTCTTTCCAAAAGCTGTCCCGTCCGATAAACACAATTTCAACATCATCAACGGCTTGTTTTGCGATAATATTAAGATAAGCCTGCAATAATATGTCTGCGCCCTTATGCCTATCCAATCGGCCTACAAAGAGAATCAGGCGGTCACTTCCAGAGGTAGCTTTATCAACATCGTGTTTATCAAACAGATCAATGTCTAAAAAATTCGGAATATGACAGGCATCTTTATTAATGCCGATACGCGCCTGTATTTCACTCCAGGCCGATACACTTGGCGTAGTGATCTCATTGGCAAGTAAAATACATAGGTCTTCCATGGCGCATGTCGCACGGTTCTGCGGATCATCCAGTACACTGGGGATACGCATATCCATCCCGCTTTCATACGTGGTAATCACATCAAAAAACATGCCGTTAATCGTCAGGACAAAACGTGTATGCCGATAATCCCCCGCTTTAGACTTGAGCAATAAAAATAATCCTTCAGCGCCATATTCCGCAACAATCACTATATCGGGATGAATTTCATTATGGATTTCATCAAATTTTTTCGAGACGGCCAGCGCATACGCCATATTATAAGTTGACACCAGCCCCCCGGTGACAGAGAAGGAAACAAACTTTTCCGGTTCCGGTGCATCAACGAAAAATAGAGAAATATCACCATAGTTGTGTTGATACACACCTTCATCAAAATCACTCGGCTTGCGTGTTAAAAAAGTAACTTCATGGCCTTGACGTTTGAAAAATTTGGCTACGGCCTTAAATTGCGTGCCGATGCCGCCATAATAAAACGGTACAATTTCGCGTGTGATAAAGAGGATTCGTTTGGCAGGCATTTTTTTCACAGCACCGAATCGGATGGGATTTCTAAAAAATCGCAAAGTGACTGCCGCGCCCGCCGGTTATAGTCCGGTGCGTAACGGATATACGCTTCAACAATCTCGTTGCGTTCTTCGAGCGCCTTTTGAATGAATTGGGCAATAATATCAGAACGATCGGGATAGGGAACGACTAAGCGCGAGTGAAGATAGGGATGGTCTTCAAAAAGATGCGAATTTGGGCCGATGAGACAGGGAACGCCTACAGAAAGACTCTCCAAAGGCAGCATCGGTGCACATTCGCTTAAAGTGACATACAAATTCAGATGCATTCGCGCCAATGCCGCCGGCATCTCGTTTTGAGGTATCGGTTCGTCCATATAGGTTGCCTGAATCCCAAAAAAATTGCCGAATTCCCGCGCACGCTCATTCTGTCCCACGATAAAAAGTTCGGCTTGGGGGAACCGGGCGGCGGCGGCCATCATCGCATAAGGCGATTTGCGCCATATGGATGCGAGCGCCCATAGGCCCAGATGCGGCCCGCCTGTATCTGATATGTTTTTTGGCGGATGAGAAGGGCCGGAGGGTATTTGCCGTACAGAATGCATCACAAAACCCGTATCCACACCTGCCAGTGCGACCGCCTCAGCCATGCCCTTTTTAGCAAATCCCCATTTCTTAATCATTCCTTTTTGGCATAGCTCATGGATAATCTTGAATCCCCGCCAGCCAAATTCCTCATCAGACTGCAAAAAGCTTGCATACCAGATTACAAAGACTTCAATTTTGGACTCTAAATTGTATATCGCTTCGACCAGGTAACGATAACTATGCGGGAATCCGCAGATTACAATCCGTTTACATCCGCTGGCATCAATCATCACAGCCATTCGTCTGGCGTTGGCAAGGTCAAGATTATCTTCCAGGCAAAACGTATAATTGAACAGTTCTTCAGCACTTTTCCTTACACCGCGCCATTGAGGGTGCAGAATGGCAACTGCCGCCGGTTGTGCTTTGGCAATTTCAGCAATCCAGGTTTCTTCATCTTCATTGGAAACCGACCCGACAGTGTTTAGTTTTGACAGCGGTGTATCATTCCGCACACTGCGGTTCGGAACCGCCTGATGGCCGGTATGCCTGATTTGATACGTAAAGGTATCATGCGCCGATGAAAACAGATCAATTTTTTGAACACGTCCTTCCGATTCAATCTCAATAATACCGCTCCATGGATGTTTTAACAATCGCAATTTCCCTTCCGGGGGAACATTGAGACGGATTTCAGCGGGTTTATCCACGATCAGCGCTTTGGCATGGGATTTTTTATCCGTATCGACAATACGCCAGGGAGACTCCGGCTGCATTGAATCCCATCCGGCGACCGAATTGCCGTTTTTATCACAGATATCCAGCACCCAGGCTTCATTGCCAAGGCTTTGAAAATGACGTTCGCCTGTTACACGCAGTCTTATTTTCATTGGCGTTCAATCAGATAGGGGCCTAACACCAATACATCCATCTTAGTGCGCAGAAAACAATCCAGCGCTTCTGCAGGCGTGTTTACTATCGGTTCGTTTTCGTTAAAGGATGTGTTTAACACGATGGGAACGCCGGTCAGCTTGTCAAATTCTCTGATCAGACGGTAATAAAGCGGATTATCTTCCTGTTTCACCGTTTGGAGGCGCCCCGTGCCGTCCACATGCGTAACCGCGGGAATGACACTGCGTTTTTCAGGACGAACCGGACAGACTTTTAACATGAACGGATCAGGATAATTTTGTTCAAAATATTCACCCGTTTTTTCCAACAGAACAGATGGTGCAAAGGGTCGGAAAGATTCTCTTTTTTTTATTTTGGAATTCAGAATGGCGACCATTTTGCTATTGCGCGGGTCGGCAAGGATACTCCGGTTTCCCAACGCTCTTGGCCCCCATTCCATGCGTCCTTGAAACCACCCTGCAACGCTGCCTTGGGCAATAAGTTTGGCGGTCTGTTGGCATAACGCCTGTTCATTTTCTATCTTTTGAATAACACAATTGTCAGCTTTTAATTCTTTATCTCTTGATTTCAGTTCCTTGCTCAATTCCGTGAGGCTGTATCCAGGTCCCCAATAACTGTTTTGCATGACGAACGTGCGCGGCTGATTCATCACCGTGTTCTGAACATAATACGCCGCTCCCAAAGATGTTCCCGCATCACCCGCCGCCGATTGAATATAAATGTTTTTAAACGGACTGTTAGCTAAGATTTTGCCATTGGCGACACTGTTCATGGCAACGCCGCCTGCCAGGCATACGTTTGACAGCTTGGTTCTTTTGTACAAATCACGGAGCATACTGAATATGATATCTTCGGTTAAGGCCTGCGCCGAAGCGGCCAGGTCACGATGGAAATCAGTCAGTTCCTCCTGATGCTTGCGCGGTTTTCCAAACGTTTCGACAAACAGATCCGAATACACCGGCTCCATCGTCGGTTCACCGCCATCCCAGGTCATATCGACATCTTCTTTATGATGCCTGAAATACTTCAAATTCAGACGGTATTGTCCGTTTCCGGTGTATCGGATAACATCTTCCAGTTTCGTTTTTTTACTTTCGGTAGGCTTACCATAAGAGGCCAGCCCCATCACTTTATATTCATCGCCGAATTTGTGAAACCCTAAAAACTGCGTTACCAAAGTATAAAAGACGCCGATCGAGTGCGGATAATAGACGCGCTCAAGCACGGTCATAGTATTTCCCTGCCCGTACCCTTGCATGCTGCTGACAAAATCGCCAAAGCCATCCAGTGTGAGAATCGCCGCTTCATCAAACGGCGACACCAAAAATGAACTCGCCATATGGGCTTTGTGATGCTCCACGTTGACAATTTTCGGTTTGACGCTGTCAATATCCGCTTTGAATGTATCAGAAAGGATTAGGGGAATCGAATGAATGCTTCGATAGTTGCGGAAGCGATCAACCAGTTTATTCACCCCGTAGCCATGACGCAGCAAACATCTCAATTTGGGCGCCAAATTGGCCTTGGGGTCCCTGGCAACCGCGATGTTGTCAACCCGATCAATGGATAGCCCCCCCTGTTTTAAACAAAACGCAACCGATTGGATGGGGAAACCGGCCCAATGCTTTATACGGGTGAAACGCTCCTCTTCCGCGGCAGCAACAATCCGGCCATTTTTTATCAAACAGGCCGAACAATCGCCATGATAGGCGCTTATACCCAAAATAAACATGTGTGCTCCCTAAAATGAGATTTTACTGCGAGTTTTACAATAGACAGAGAAAATTTGATTTTTTCGACCTGTGCGGTTGATATCATTATGTAGGGTGGGCAACGTTTTACCACTTGCCTGATTCATATCTGATGAAAAGGCAAAACGACAAATTTTGTTAAAAGAAACGGCCTTTGCCCACCGGTTTTAAGTAAAGCGGTGGGCATCGCCTACAAAAATAGGCGCTGTATACAAGATCAGTTTTTGGCGATGTCCACCCTACCGATAATTGTAACCGCACAGGTCGAAATTTTCACAGCGGAAGAATCACTTGAAACTCTTCACCCACTTCTGCAAAGGAAACCTCGCGGCCAAGCTTCTCGGTTTCATAACAAACCATGGGCAACCCGCGTCCCAGTTTGTCAATATACCGGAGGTTTTCCATAAATTTAAAGAATAACACCTCCCAGGGAATTGGCAAATGCAACCATTTCACGGGCAACTGATTCGGGGCGAACCTGGTAGGATTTGAATTCAACGGCACTGTTCTCACCTTGCCGGATCAGAATTACGATTTTTTCAATGGTGTTCATGTTTTACACAGAAACTTATCTGTTAAATATTTTCTTGAAATCCACTTTAATACCTTCTGATTCTACGTCTTGGTTATACAAAATACTTTCACCTTGATCCGTTGTAACAAATATGGCTTTCGTATAAGGCTCAATCGTCCAGACAGTCTTGGTACCGGCTTTGACGATTCGCTCGGCTTTTTCCAAAAGGTCTTGAATATTTTGACTTGCAGAGATCACTTCAACCGACAAAATCGGCATTTGCTGTAATTTTGTAATATCCCGTAAAAAATTTGGCTTGATCAGTTCAGAGGGGTACACACAAATATCCGGAGTCAATCCATTATCAATATCCAGAGTGAGTTCTGTTAAGGCTTCTAATTCATCATATTCAAATAGTTGTCTTAATATTCTTGAGCAAATAAAACTGTGATTGAGTGATGGCATATCCGAACCTTTTTTTTCAACGCTAACTTCCGTATCTGACATGATTGTTTTCCTAATAATTTTTTGATTTCGGGTGAATTTTCACATCCCCCACACTCGAATGCGCTTTCCATCGAATGTCTCCGATTTGTGAAATATTTTCTTGGCCAATTTCTTATTCGGACTGCGGTCAAACGGGATAGTTTGTCATTGGCGATTTGTTATCTGCTTTAGGCGTACCTTAGCTTCAAGAGGCAATAAAAACCAAACCAAACGCAATGGCAATAAAAGGAAATTTTTCAGACTGTGTCTTGCTTCCTTAAAAAGCATACCCAATTGATACGTCTTTGAATGAGAAATTAAATTTAACTCATGGCGCGCCTGAATCAAGGCGTGGTAATTATCCCAGAAGGCATCATCTTTTTGTTTGATAGTCATAAGATGCTTTATACAATTGTTTCTGAAAAGATTTTCGCAGTTTTGCCTTAGTGCTTTAAAACGATTCCCGCCAGATGGATGCATCATTTCAAAAAGCATTGATGTCAATATGATTTTTTCTGAATGACATGCTGATAAGGAATTATAAAATTTCACCATCGTAATTTCGTGAATATCAGGGAATAGTTTGGTTAAATCGTGATTTATAAAAAATTCGGCCAGCACAAGTCCTCTTTCAAAATCGGTTGCGGCCTGATTTTCATTAATGGTGTTTTCACGATGACGGCGATATCGCAATAACGGATTTTGGATAATATGAACGTTACAATGATAACATAATCTTAAAAAAAAATCATAATCATGCACATATCTGAAATCACTAAAATAGCCTATTTTATCAAAAATACTGCGTTTGCAAAATAAATTTGAAGTTGTAGTTAAAAAATTGCCGGCCAGCAGATTTAGCAGGATATTATCATCATCTTTGAAAGATAAATTCGCTTCATTGTTTTTCCAAAAATAATCAGTGCCGATTGATTCAAACTTTACGCCTTGCTCATCAATGACATCTACATAAGTGCATACAGCATCTATCGAAGAATCATTTTCAAATACTTTAATACACTGTTCAAACCGATTTTTATCATAAACATCATCCGAATTTAAAATGCTGATATATTTCCCCTGAGCGAGTTTTATGCCTCTGTTGATTGTTCGATGTGCACCCATATTTTTCTGATAGAAATATTTAAGGCGCTTATCCTTTATTTTTTTTATAATTAATTCGGATTCATCTGTAGAACCATCATTGATAATAATCATCTCAAAATCAGAATCACTTTGCTCAAAAACAGAATATACAGCTTCCTTGATATAGGCTTCATGATTAAATAAAGGGATTATGACGCTTATTGCAGGTTGGTTCATTTTTTTAATAAATGCATTGTATTTTTTGAAACATCCTGAAAAGGTCTTCCATTACAAAATGCCCATAAAATCAGAGAGGCATGTAGTTTGTGAATGTCATCCAACAAATAATTAAGATCTCGAATAAACCAAGCGTCTGAATAACTCAGCGACACGCCAAACTTTAGATCCCTTGATCAAATTCAATTCCGAATTCATACTATCAATTGACGTATTTAATTGGCCAATCTCATATTTAAAATGTTTTCTATCTTCTAATTGCACCTGTTGAATTTGCCGAACATAATCTTCCTGTTGTTTGATTTTTTTATTCAGTTCGGTTTTAGCGCTTTCCGCCGCTTGTATTTTATTTTGAAGTTTTCCAGCCCAAATTTTATCCTGTCTGATTACCCCTGCTTGTGAATTTATTTGACGATTTTTTTTCCTGATTTCATCTTCAAGCGCTGCATGACTCCGGATATCGTCATTGTAGAAGAACCTATATGCATGTTCGAATTCTTTTCCTATCAAATCAATTGAAGTGCAAACTTGATCGACATCTTCTCCTTGCAACCTTAATTTTAGCAGCAGGTTATATAAATTATCAGCTATTTTGAAAAACCTATTGTCGTAAAAGTTTTCTTTGACATTATGATGTTTTAAACCACGATCAAGAAACTGTTCAACTTCTTGACCGACATTTAACCATGATTTCGGAAAAGTAGTATTCAGACATGAAGCTACATGCTCTGTAAAATGATCCGCATCTTTGAGAACATCATCATAAAGAACCACGACGCGTTGCGAAGATCTGGTATATGACTCGGCATTGAGCATATACATCATCCAGAGTAAGACCCCCTTTTCAAATGAAAAACCATCTCTTGATCTAAGAGATTCCGCCACCTCTAGCGGATGCCTCAGAACAAGGATACAGCCCAGATCGATATCAAGCTCTGCAAAGGCACTTTGCCAAATCTGAAAAAGGTTACAGAAGCGCGGATCTTTAATACAGAATATATCATCTTTAGCGAACTCATTGGTAACCATCTTGATGATCTCATCCTGAAATTTGGTACATATTTCCGATTGGCATGATCTATATTTTGGGAACATTAGATCGTCCCATGCGGAAGAGAGGCTCTGAAGTATTTTCTCATTGATATGATAGGCGGTTACGTTTTCAAAATAGCCTTTGGGATTTTCATTTAGAGGTTCCATCAATGCTGCACCCAAACCAACCCCCATAATTTTGAGTACCCCTGTTATAGCAGATGTTCCGCTTCGATGCATTCCCAGAACCAAGATACATTTCTTCATTTTCAAACCAATTCGACCTGTGCGATTGCTATACTTTCGAAGGCCATAATTGGTGATTTTCTGATTGATAAATACCTTAATTCATGGGCGTGAGATAAATTTAAAATCACCAATTATAACCGTGCCAAGTATCTCAAATGTAGGGTGGCAAGTTTTTTCACTTACCAAATTCAAATCTGATGAAAAAGCAAAGCGACAGACTTCATTAGAAGAAACTGCCTTTGCCCACCGGTTTTTACCGAAATGGTGAGCATTGCCGACAAAAATATGTGTACCGCATCCGGTTTTTTCCGGCAACACCCTCCCTACATCGCCAATTGCAACCACACAGGTAGAACTATTGCAGTTCTAAAAATAAAGCGGTAAGGATATTGTATAGGGCAAAGCTTTTATTGGAGGAATCCAATCTTTAGTGAAAAATTGAAAACGTGTGTGCGGGCAGATAAAGGATAAGGGCTATCTCATACCACTTTAAATCATAGCTATATCAGGCTCACCCACCATATCCACCACTGCCGTTGAACACGCATTTTTCTTTACATCCACTCTGAACATCGCTACATCAATATTGCGATCTAAATATTCTTCACAGCCATTGACTGTCCCCAAAACACCGGCATTGAGAAAATATGGTCCCGGATTCAATCGACAGCGAAACGGAAACCGAATTTCCCATCTGGTTCTACCTTCAATAAATTCGAGGCCATCGCCCTCAGGATGGGAGGCACATCCGCTGATTTCAACGCCGGTCACTGTCTTTATCAACATGCCGAAGCGAACCATGAAGGCCGGTGATTCAAAAAATACGGTATATCGGTAATGATAGATTTTCCCGCCCACGAGGATATTAACAGGTTCACCCTCCGGTGTTGTAAGACACGGGTTTTCAATCTCAGCGCCTTTTCTTTCATAGCATACTTTACTCTGTGACTTCATTCCCGGATTATAAAACGATTCCGCACATATATCAGATTTCGTTTCGGCGGTATTCTCAATCACCGCTTTTTCAACACAAGCGTTCGCATTCTCATCAATTATTTCCTCAATCAAGTTAAAACGATCCGGATCAGCTCTCCATTCAGCTTTTAAACTTTCAACTTTATCGGGTGATGCAAAAATCATCTTATGATAAAGCGAAACCACCTTTTTCGGGATGCCACTTAATAGCAATTCGCCCTGATCCAGCAATAAGGCGCGATTGCACAATTCAATAATTAAGCCAGCTCCGTGCGATACAAACAGAATCGTCCCACCTCCATCCTTAATTTTGTCGATTTGGGCAAAGCACTTCCGCTGGAACGCCTCATCTCCCACTGACAACGCTTCATCAACCACAAGGATATCCGGATTGATATTAATGGCTACGGCAAAAGCGAGTCTGACATACATACCGCTGGAATAGGATTTCACTGGCTGATTAATGAAGTCGCCAATATCGGCAAAAGCCAGGATATCATCAAGACAAGCATCTATTTGTTCGGTCGTCAAACCAAGGATGGAAGCGTTAAGATACACATTTTGGTGTCCTGTAAACTCAGGATTAAAACCGGCCCCTAGTTCCAAAAGAGCTGATATTTTCCCTTTAACACGAAGTACTCCCGAAGTTGGCTGTAAAATGCCACAAATCAACTGCAGCAAGGTGGATTTGCCGCTACCATTGCGACCAATGATGCCGAACGTTTCGCCTCGGCGCACATTAAAAGATACATCCTCCAGGGCATGAAACGGATGATGATATTGTTTCCGCAAAGGATGGAAAGTTTCTTTGACTCTGTCTGCCGGCTTAGCATACAGTCGGTATGTTTTCGTTAAATTTTCTACGTGTATGACGTGTTCGTTTGGCATCTGCCCCATGCTCTTTTAGTATAAAGATAGAATTTTATGACTTTTATAGTTAACACGAAGGAGTTCAGGATTCGTGGAAACGCCTGTTACGAATGTTTTTGAGGTGGAAGTGTGATAGTCAAAACACTGATGATAAAATAGACCCAACTTAATATGATAAAAAGCGCTCCCTCAAACACTATTCTTGTCAGCGTATAGATTTTTGCCGGCACAACGATCTTCTGATAGCCCCTTTTCTCGGAATACAGATCTGTTTTTTGAGACTTCCCGTCCCATAAGACTTCAACAATGCCTGACCAGGGATGTTGCAGAAAATAGACTGCGCCGTCATATTTTAATTTGCCATGCCATTGAAGCCTGGCCGGTTGTTTTTTATGAGAAATCAGATTCAGATCGCGTTTTTCCCATAAACCATCGGATAAAAAATCGGGTGTATCCAAATTATTTCCAAAATCGTGCCGGCGTCCCAACAGCCAGACCTCACTCCCTTTGGCGGCTGCATTTTTTTGGCCGGTGGCGATAATTTCGAGGGTATGCGACTCGGGAAAATTTTTAGTTATCACAACCATCAAGAAAAATCCTACAACGAGACAGAGCGTAAACCAGGTAATCAGTATTTTTAACGGATACGGTGCCAAGCGAGGCCGGATAACGCTGTTCAGCAACCAGTAAAACGGGCAAAAAATTATAATTGAGAAAGTTCCCAATACGATTAGTCGATAAGGTAGCGCTATTATATGAAATCTCAGGAAATAGATGATAACCAAAGATACTGATAAAACTGATACGACGGTTAGAAGATTGGTCAACAGCGGTTTTTTCATTCTCCATTTTCCGGTTGTGAATTCATGGGTTCGGGGTTGGATTTTTGGCACTTTGCAAAATCAGCCTAAGTAGTTAGCATCCCTTTCTTTTCAGATTCAATAATAATGAAGGGATTACGAAATCTATACAGAATTAGTAATAAACAGGGATTATGACAATATGAGCCTGAAATCGGCATCCTTCATTTTCCGGTTTACACTTTCCTGAAACTACAAGGATTTGGTTTAATAAGGATTAAGACCGTGATTAGCGCTTAGGTTGAGGCCATATACCAAAAAACAACAGTTGCAAAATCCGGCTACCAACATAAGGCGGGACAAATATAGAGCGGAAAGCTGTTCCGCTCAAGGGGGGGGAGTGAACGGTTACTATCATGGGGTGCAAACGACCATAAAACATTTTCTTCGCGTCGAAGTTTGCCTAAATTCAAACGATTTGAGTAAATGTATTGAATACGTCCAAGCTCACCGGCGTTGATCAGCCCTTTCAATTTTAATACGGCAGGATGATACCAAAGCAGATGACCCA
>JAOZRC010000019.1:0-876 GCA_029940345.1 Desulfobacterales bacterium | reverse complement strand
TCGAAGCCTGAATTGCAAAATCCTTACTAAAATAAATCCTTGTTGATCAGCGACGAAAGTGTAAACTACTTTTCTTCTTATATGAAGGATGCCTAAAATTGGAATACGAAATTCCAAATTACAACTAACGATTGGCAGATGAGGAATAAAAAATGGCTTATAGTGATTTTTCAATTCAAGAAATCAAGAAAATATTCGGATTAACTGAAACGCCCATTAGTCTATTTAGTAAATCAGAACAAATTCAACCGAGTAGCTGGTTAAAAGAGGCTTTGGAAACCGGTTTGAAATTAGCGTTATTATCTTCAAGTGAAAAAGCCCGGTCAGAATTTATTGTTGCTCCTATCCTGATGGAATTGGAAAAGAGAAACAAAGATGAATTTTCTATTTTTTCAGGAGAAAGATTAGATGTTGATGAGGAGAAAGGCTTAAAAGGTGAATGTGATTTTATTCTTTCAAAAGGTCGGGCTGTTTCTACGATTATAGCTCCGATATTTATGCTTGTTGAAGCTAAAAAAAATGACATTAAAGCCGGTTTGGGGCAGTGTATTGCTCAAATGGTGGGTGCCAGATTATTTAACCAGGGTGAAGGCAATGCAATCAACTTGATTTATGGCTGTGTAACCACAGGTGAAAATTGGCAATTTTTGAAATTGGATGATGATGTGGTTTTTATGGATATTGGCCGATATTATATAAGTGAACTTACTAAAATCATAGGTGTTTTTCAGTATATTATTGATAATTATAAAACCGAAAAAGAGTAAAAAAGGTTTTCACATGTCATTAATGGATAAATTTAATAAGGCGCTTTTAAAGAAGATATACTTGGCACGGTCATAATTGGTGATTTTGAAATATGTCTTAAGCCTATGA
>JAOZRC010000410.1 GCA_029940345.1 Desulfobacterales bacterium | reverse complement strand
TTCCCTTTTGAAATCGGTTTTGATAAGCCATATTCCCTCCGTCAATCTGGTTATAACTGGATACATAGTTATACTTTCAAAGATTATAATTTGGGGATTTTCATTTTGTGGTTATTTATTCCCATGGTGCAGTTTTCAGTCTATAGCTCAACGTCCTGGGTTCCACCCGGCAAATACAAACGTGGAATATCCCCAAAAGGCCAAAACCGCCAACGATATAGTCATTTTAAAGTTTCGTTTCATTTGATGCCTCGTTTGCGTAAAACGCATAAAATTGTTAAACTTGATTTTTTGTTTGCCCCGAAAAACGGCCGCTTTCTGAAACGTATTTGATTATTTAATAATGCAACCGGTGTGCCAAAGAAGTTCAAAACAGGAATAAATATTTTAACTGTCTGATATAATAAATTATTAAATCTTCAAAGAGGGTTGCCTTGCCCTGCGGGATTCAGGCGGGCACCATGAGTATGGGTATGATTTACCCATTTTTAATGAGAGGTGATCGGAAGATGGGATTAAATTGGCCAGTTTGTACGAGTCGATCTAAAATTTGGGTTTGTGGTGTGTAGGCATTTTTATCCATTTTTCAGCCATTTATCATGGTCTCATCTAATTAAATCAGGTACTTAAACATTTTCTGACCGCCAAATATGTAGGTACACGAAATAGCAATTAACTATTAACATGCTATAAAATACACGCTATGTGAGTGGGTAACCATGTATTTGCGAACCTCAAAAAGAAAAAACAAAGACAGCGCTACCGTCGCGTACTACCAACTGGCCCGCAATAAGCGCCATCCCGTCACCTGAAATCCCGTCCCATGGATTATTCATAGCTTCGGCAGAGCGGATCAGGCAGACCGGGACCTGCTGGTGCGTTTGTGTAAATCCATTGCCAGGGTCTGCAAGCTGGAATTCATCGACCCCATTCATGACCGGTTGCCGAAAAGATCGACCGGATTTCCCAAAGACCTCAGGTGGATTAAGGCGCTCTCTTACGGCCCGGTCCTTGTCATAGAAGCCATTTGGAAACGACTTGGCATAGATCGAACCTTCCGCGATATCCAAAAAGCCAAAAAGCTCAAGGCGCCTTATGAAAGAGCGCTCCTGGCTATGGTTGCCAATTGGCTTTGTGAACCGGGGCTGTTGGTATTTCGGTTGACATTGACGCCTCCTTAATAAATTGAATTTGATTCATTAGTTGAATTTATTGTATGGCAATTGAGCGTAATGTCAAGACAAAATATATGAAAAAGCGGTACTGACAGCCCTTGGCTTTTATTTTGTATCGTGATCGTGATCATCTGCCGTGACCGTGATCCTGAGTTTCAAAGAAAAACTGCATCCATTCAGCTTTCATTCAATTTTTTGACTCAAGCACCACGTAACCTTCACTCCCCAAAAACAATCAAAAAAGCAGCGTCTTCTTTTTTCTTGACAGAAGGTAATCGCAGGTGCTAATTCCAGACAATTAATTTGTACACAAATAATTTGTATGCGTTGAAACCGTATGAGATACTGAACACAAGGGAAAAGTGATATATGAAATCATTATTTTATCCTCGCAGCGTTGTTATCGTCGGAGTGTCCGACACACCCGGCAATCTGGGACGCATGATTGCGGAAAACCTGAATATCTTTTCATTTCCTGGCGATGTTTACCTGGTCGGCCGCAACGGGGGGCGGATGGGAAAACGCCCCATATATCAGACTGTTGAGGATGTTCGCGGAAATCCGGAACTGGCCGTGATTCTTATTCCCGCTCCTTATGTTCCGGAAGCGCTTGAGGCGTGCGGACGCAAAGGCATCCGTTGGGTGGTGATTGAATCGGGCGGGTTTGGCGAATATACGGAGGAACGTCGCGAGATCGAACAGCGCCTTCTGCTGATCGCCGAACATTACGGGATACGGTTCGTCGGACCGAACTGCATCAGCATCGTTAATCTGGACAACGGACTGGTGCTTCCGTTCATGCCTATGGACCCTGCCGTAATGCGAAAAGGCGGCGTTTCGCTGATTTCCCAAAGCGGGGGGATCGTATTCGGCGGAATCAAGCTGTTTTCATGTGAGAACATCGGGGTCAACAAGTTGATCAGCATCGGCAACAAGCTTGACCTGAATGAAAACGACTATCTTGAGTATCTGATTGAAGACCCGGAAACCCGGATTATCGGGCTTTATCTGGAAAGCGTTTCGGACGGGCGGCGACTGATGCGACTTGCAGCTTCCACCGACAAGCCTGTTGTGATTCTGAAATCGAACACCGGTCCGGCCAGCAACGAGATCGCTCGTTTTCACACATCCGCACTGGCCGGAAACGACCGGGTGTGCGACGCCGCCATGGCCCAGGCCGGCATGCACCGGGTACACAGCCTTTCCGGGATGGCCGATCTTCTGAAAATATTTCAGCTTCCACCCATGGCAGGAAGTAATCTTGCAATCATCGGCCGTTCCGGAGGCCAGATTGTCATGGCGGCGGACGCGGCCAGCGCCAACGGTTTCCGTCTGATCCGGTTTCCCGACACCCTTTTCAAACAAATCGGCAAAAAGACGCGCGCCAAGGTCATTCGGATGACCAACCCACTTGATATGGGAGACGTATTCGATCTGGCATTTTATGCTGAAGTTGTAGAGGCGGTGCTTGCTGAAGACGCGGTTGACGGTGTGTTGCTGCAACACCTTCATGGCCGCGGACCGGAGACCGAAGCCACCCTGGCGCTCATCGAAAACATACAGGTACTTTCCCGAAAATACCAAAAACCGGTGGCGCTCTGCATCATGGCCGAACGGGATGAGTGGTTTAAACTGAAAACATTTACGGATTTTCCGCTTTTTCTGGAACCTGCCCAAGCGCTTCGCGCTCTGGCGGCCTCACGACGACAAGCAGAACGTCGGCGGAATCCGCGCATACCAATACAAACTACAGATCGGCATTTGCCTGGTGCATCACGGATGGCCGGCATCAAACATACGTTCGAGCGTCTTGCAGCTGCGGGCTTCAAAATTGCCGATTACACCCTTGCCCGAAACTGTGAGGAAGCGTTGCGGGCAGCAGATCGAATCGGCTTTCCCGTGGCCCTGAAAATCGCATCGAATGAAGTTGTGCACAAAACCGATGCCGGGGGCGTAAGGATCAATATCAATAATCGCCGTGAGCTTGGGGTTGCCTTCGATGAAATGCATGACCGTTTTGCGGCGCTGCTTTCCCAAGATAAAGTCGCGTTTACGGTTCAGAAAATGGCTCCGTCAGGGGTGGAAGTCATCCTGGGCGCCAGCCATGACCCCGAATTCGGCCCGGTTGTGCTGTTTGGCCTGGGAGGTGTCTATGTTGAGCTGTTTCAGGATGTGGCCATGCGCGTCGCACCTGTGTCGGAAGCCGAAGCCGCGGAAATGATCAAACAGATCAGGGGCGGCGCTCTGCTTATAGGGTTTCGCGGCCGGCCGCCGGCCGATACAGCCTCACTGAAGCGGCTGATCGTGGCTTTTTCGCAAATTCTGATTGAATCGCCCGAAATCAAGGAACTTGAAATCAACCCCCTGACTGTTCTTGTGGCAGGTTCGGGATGTATTGCCGTTGACGCAAGAATGCAGGTGCGCCAAAGTGAAAATGTGAAAATGGGTTAAGGCAAATTTTAATTTCCAGTCGGCAGGCTGCCATTGACACAAAACTGACGGAGGAATCTTTATGCTTTTTCAGGAATGTATCTGTTTTGCGCTGGGCAAGGTTTCCCGGCAGATGACCCGGGTGTACCGGGCGCGTCTCACTCAATACGGTCTCTCCCAGCCCCAATTTTTTTTATTGATTGCCCTCTACGAGGAAGATGGCATTCTTATTACCCGGCTGGCGGAGAAGGTCGCCCTGGACAAATCCACACTGACCGGAATCCTGGATCGACTTGAACGCGACGGATTTGTAACCCGTTTGGCAAACCCTGACGACCGCAGGACCCTGTATGTGCGCCTTACGGAACGGGCGCGTTCATTACGGGATGATCTCACACAGATTTACAATGAAACGAATCAACAGTTCCTTACTCGACTCACTGACCGTGAGCGTGTGGTTTTTGATGTGATTTTGAAAAAATTGGAGATTGCAAGTGATGGCTAAAAACGGTTTCATTATGGTTAAGTGGTTATCTTAACAAGGCTTCTCGCAGACCGTATGGTTTGTATTTTTGATATTTAGTTATTGTAATTTATTTGTTATTTGTAATTTCCTTGAGATACCCTGATCATCCGGAAAGCTTAAAGAATAGGAAAAATTAGCATGCGAAAACTGGGAAGAAACCTGATACAGATGGGCAATCGGCATTTTAATTATTTTCTGGTCGGAAGGAAAGAGGCCGCTATTTTTGAATGCGGCGTTACAGCCGGCGTGGAGAGCCTGAAAAATCAGTGGGACGGACTGAGTCCCAAGCCTGACGTTCGTTATCTTACAGCCATGCACGCTCATTTTGATCATGTCTGCGGGATTCCGCAACTGCGCAAAATGTTTCCCTCGGCCCAGGTACTGGCCAGCGCCAAGGCAAAAGAGGTCATGGCGAACACCAAAATCGTCAGCAATTTTTTCCAGCAGGATCAACGCATGTCGGAAGTTTTGGTCAAGGAGGGCGTGTTGCCGGCCCGATGAGCGGAAACGACCATGGTAGGGCTGTTGATTGGTCCGGATGTGGACTCCTCGGCCGAGCGTCGATTGCTTCATGATTTATTTATTAGCGAAGCGGATATTTTACCGGATACTGAAACGAATAAATTGCATATACGAGTACACAGTGCTTCCATGCCAGCGGCAAATCATGCCATAGTTCGACTATTTAAATCACTAAACGAAGCCGAGTTGAAATATCCCGGTACAGATATTTGTCATGTTTACGAATTATGGGGATATACTGATCAAGAGTAACTGTTCACATCCCCCTCTGGTTCCCACGCTCCGGCGTGGGAACCTTATTTTGACCAAAGCTGCGTTAATTTCAGGTTACAGGGTGCAGCGCAGTACGTACCCACGCCGGAGCGTGGGTACGAGGTCGGGTGGGGAGTGAACGGTTACGATCAAGATTTCTGACAAGGTGTCACTTTCACTTCCCAGATGTAAGGTGTTCTGAACTTACGGGCAGATGTTATTTTTTGGATCGAGCCCTCATGTCCGCACCGCTTGAAAGTGACGCAATATGCGAAACCATGACCAGCGGGCCGGATCTGGCATTCAACGCCACGCGAGAAATGGTATTCCTGGCGATCACCCAATGCCAGAGTCGGCTATGGGTCACCACGCCCTATTTCGTGCCGGACGAGGCACTGTTATTAGCCCTGCGAACAGCCGTTTACCGCGGTGTGGATGTACGTCTGATTCTGCCGTCGCGCAACAATCACAAGTTGGT
>JAOZRC010000409.1 GCA_029940345.1 Desulfobacterales bacterium | reverse complement strand
GACGGAACCCACCACACCGCATTTCCGTAAATGGTGGGTTCCGTTACTCTCCACCCACCCTACATTAAAAATGTGTAAACCGACAAATGAAGGATGCCAACAGTGTAAACTGGTACATTCCGAATTAGATATTTGAAGGAAATGAGTCAGATTTTAACCAATTTGTAATCACAACTTCCCAATCCCAGTTGTTCGGCATAGTCAAACTGGGTGGTCCAGTCCACTTTTGGATAAACGCCTCGGAATTTATCTTCCCCCGGAGCGGTGTTGACTTTCAGGCATGAGCCTTCAAGCGCTTTTTCAGCATTGACCAGATCAACGGAAGCCCGATCAATGGCAACCGGATCAAGGCTCGCTAAAAAGCCGATGTCTCTCACAATCGGAGCATCGTTGAATGGCGGGCAGTCACACGCCGGTGATACATTATTGATAACATTGATAAATATGGCTTTACCCGCTTTGTTTTGGAGTACCCCCTCTGTGTATTCAACCATTTTCTCCAAAAAGAGGGGGACTGACTGGTTCCAGCGAACCTGGATAGCATTATTGGGGCATACCAAGATACACTCCCCGCAGCCAATACATTTTTCTGCGTCAATCAGCGCTTTTTCTTCAACCAGGGAAAGCGCCGCCTGGGAGCAATGATCGATACACTCCCCGCAGCCGACACATTTTTTAATGACAACCTTGGGCCCCAGTCCGGAATGCTGCGCCATCTTGCCCCTGCGTGAAGCGCATCCCATACCGAGGTTTTTAAGAGTTCCACCAAAACCGGCAAGCTCGTGGCCTTTGAAATGTGCCACTGACACCAGCGCATCCGCCTGAATAATTTCAGTTCCGATATAGACTTCCTGGAAGTGGCTTCGGTTAATGGTAACAGCGGTTTCGCTTTTACCTCGCAAGCCATCGGCAATGATAATGGGGGCGTCCGCAACGGAAAAAGCGAAACCATTTTGAATAGCAGTGCGGATATGGGTCAAAGAATCACTGCGTGTACCGGCATATAACGTATTTGCATCGGTCAAAAAGGGATCACCGCCTGCTTTTTTCAGGCATCCTACGATTTGACGAATAAATACCGGGTGAACAAACGCCGCGTTGCCTGCTTCTCCGAAATGAAGTTTAACCGCAACCAGGTCTTTTTTTTTAATAATTTGGGACAGGCCGGCGGCGTCTAATAGCAGATCAATTTTGGTCATCAGATTTTTCTTGAAAGATGCTCTTAAATCGATAAAATAAACAGTGCTTGACATGACCTTGTTCCTCCTTCTTGATTAATTTTATATTTGGGAGCATTTCTACATGAATTATACTGACAAATTAGCTGTTTTAAAAAAAATATACAAGATTTATGATTCAATGGCAAACACCTGGTCGACAGCATGTCGTCGCTATTGCGCCGCATGTTGTACCTGTAATGTGACGATGACAACCCTCGAAGGTGATTTAATCGCTGAAGAATTGGCTGCCAAGGATAAAACTGATTTATTCGACCGCCTCAATACCGTATCCGATAACAGGCGTTTTTTACCAGGAATAACAACTAACCGATTGGCCGAACTGTGTGTTCAAGGTCAAGCCATCCCGGATGAGGAAAGTGATCCTCACTGGGGAGAATGTTCCTTACTGGTTGACAATCAGTGCCCCTTGTACCCGGTCAGGCCCTTCGGATGTCGCTGTTTCGTTTCCACGACCGATTGTAGGATTAACGGTTATGCCGATGTTGATCCGTTTGTGATCAGCGTCAATAATCTTTTCCTGCAATATATTGAACATATTGATGCCGGTAACTTTTTTGGCAATATGACCGACATCCTTATTTTTATAAACACAACCGCTCATCGTCAAGGCATTCGGGAAAATGTGCCAAAACAGGCATCCGGCAGCCTGATTGTCAATCAGCCGTTAAAAGTTTTGCTGACGCCCCCTGAACACAGGGAAAAAATCAGTCCGATTTTAAATGCGCTCTTGCAAATACAAGATGATTATGTTTAAGTAAAAAATTGATAGGATCAAAAAAAAAAATCAGAATATCATATTTGAAAAACTTCAGCATGTGCGGTTACAATTATCGGTAGGGTGGGCATCGCCGGAAAATGATCTCGTATACAGCGCCTATCTTTCTTTGTCGGCGATGCCCACCGATTCACTAAAAATGGTGGGCAAAGTTAATTGCTTTAAACTATTTCCGATGCGACACCTTGGTATCAGCTATAAATCAGGACAGCGGAAGAACGTTGCCCACCCTACATCTGATAGCAACCGCACAGGTCGAAAACTTGAGCAAGCAGGCGGCTTTAAACACAAAAGAGCATAAAAAAGTAAAACAATGCAAAAACAAACATTTTTCCATCTTGAAGACAGTCGTATTAATCAGATTCTTTTCCAGAAAACCTTCGAAGATGTGGCTGACGTGACCACAGCGCAGTCTATCGGAGACGCATTGAAACTGATTGCCGATGAGCCGGATATTACCTGTTTTATCATAGATTACAAGTTGCACGATGGAGATGGATTGACTTTTGTAAAAAAAATCAGATCGTTGAAAAAATATCAAACGGTTCCGGTGATCCTGCTGACGGCAACGCTAACGGATGAAATTGAACGTGAAGCGCAGAATACGGGCGTGAATGAGTCGTTAGATAAGATGACGTCAAACATAGATTTAAGAAAAGTTCTGGCCGACCAGATTAAAAACCCCCATATCAAAAGGATTAAGGGCCAGGAACATCGCATTCCGTGTGTAACATACGAATTAAATGCCAAATATTACCAATTTTGCCCGGCAATCAAGGAACTGGTGGAGGCGAATACGCCTGAAAAAGCTGAAGCCAAAATGAGAGCCGTTATAAAGGATGCGATCTCTAAGCGGAATGGAGCCATTGCTCCGGTTCATGCCATCAGCCAGCATTCGCATGTTATTGATGGGTGAAACAAATCTGAAATTGCATCCCATAATAAAAAGGCCGCTCAACGCGGCTTTTTATTTTTGGTTTCCGTATGTTGGGCGTTTTTAGTTTGGCTTTGATATCTTTCCATCCACCGGTACAAATTTTCCCGATACCGAAAAATCAACACCAGACCCACCACACACACGCTTAACACGATAAAAAACAGACCATATTGCTTATCTGAAAGCGCCCCTCCCTGGAGACTCAGAAGAAAGGTTCCGGGCATACGTCCCACTGCTGACAAAATCAAAAATAGCTTGGGTGCGATGGAGGTGATGCCTAAAAACAGGCATAGATAATCTTTGGGAAATCCCGGAAACAGAAACAGTATAAAAATAACCAGGATGCCTTGGCGTTTCAAGATGGTATCCATGCGCTCGGTTTGTTTGGGCGGGATCAATTTCCTGACATAACGTTGGCCTAAAAATCGTCCGATTACAAAATTAATCCATGATCCTGCGGTCAAACCGATGGTCGAAAAGAAAAATCCTTTAAACGTGCCGAAAAGATAGCCGCCGATCGCACCCGTGATTTCACCGGGGAACGGGGCTAAAATAACCTGGAGAATCTGAAAACTGATAAAAACGAGTGGCGCACTCCACCCGAAAGAACTGATAAAAGCTTCAATTTGCTCTTTGTCCGTAATAAAGGCGCTGAAATCAGCGAGGTGTTTCCATAACAACAGGCGGTAATAATAAACCGGAATAAAAACGGCCAGAACGATAAGCGCAATAATAAGCAACCGACGTCGTTTGGATAAATCAGAAAACATCTAACCTGAATTGTCCTTCTGATTCATTTGGCGATGAACAGCCTTTTTCCTTGACCATCTTTGCCAAAAATTGAGCCGTCCGGATGAATACGCCCGGTCAACCATCTCTTCACGAACGACAAAACGCGCTTTGCTTTGCATCGCGGTGCGTAGGCATGGCGTCTTGAGTTCACATGACATGCAAGTAGCCGGAGAATTTCTCAATCCGTTTTCGCCTTTGGGAAAAACATGGTCTAGTCTGCCAAAACAGGCAGGTCTGCGATCTTGATGCGGTGATGTTGTCATTGTCTTTCAAACTCGCGATTCATTTGGGCGATGTAGCCCTTATCGGCAAAGCTGAAATATTTCTTTTCACCAATGATTAAATGCTCATGAACAGTTATCCCCATGACGCGACAGGCAAAAATCAGTTGGCGTGTTATGGCGATATCTTCCTGGGACGGTTCGGGGTCTCCGGAGGGATGATTGTGGGCAAAAATGATGGCTGAGGCATTGTTGCGCAACGCCGCATTCACCACTTCGCGCGGATAAACGGCGGAGGCGGTTAAGGTTCCCTGGAAGAGGGTTTCGGTGGAAATCACCTTATTTTTAGCGTTCAGAAAAACAACTTGAAAACATTCACGCTGTTTTTCACCAATACTCAGATATAAAAAGTCGTATAAGTCCTTAGAATTATTAAGCGGGTTTTTTTTCAATAAGCGTTTTTCAAGATACCTGTCAGCCACGGCTTTGATCAGAAGGATGCCGATCGGATTGGTCGGACCAATATCATCTATTTCACACAACTCTTCAGATGATGCTTCAAATACGCCTTGAAGGGTTTTAAATTTTTTTAACGCCGCTTTGGCAGCGTCTTTGCAATCTCTGCGCGGGGTCCCAAAAGTTAACAGTAATTCAATTACTTCATAATCCAGGAACCCGTCTAAACCTGAACGCAGAAATTTTTCCCGCAGCCTTTTGCGATGTCCTGCGCCTTTATGAAGGGGCTTGATTTGTTTTTCAGATGAAGGGGTTGATTTTCCTGGCGTCATGTACTCTGGAGCTTTAAGTTTAAAGTGTAAATTTAAAAGTTGTGGTATTCTTCATTTGCCGTTTGACACTTTTTGATGTTCATATAATATAAAAGCCGTATAGTTGTCGGATTTAGGTTTGTTCTGGCACAAAAATTGCCCACTTGCCAAAATAACCGTTTTGGGGATAATATGGCTCAATTTGTTTGTCAGAATGGCATGGTGTAACTATATGGGGGACTGCAAGAAAAAAACATGCCAGAATAAACCAAAATCAGATGGCTATAGAAGAACGATTTCGCAAATCGTTTATCAGCACTACAATTCATTCTACGTTAAAGACGTGTAAATTACTTTTGAGCTAATTTAAATGGTATCTTTTATTTTTAACAATAATAAATCGACAAGTAAAGCAAAATTATGCAGCAACCTTCCCATATTTTTTTAACTTTCAATTTATCAAGGCTGTTCAGTTATGAAAATTATATCTTTTAGTCAAGAATGCTGTGGTTTACAATAGCTATACTTGGCACGGTCATAATTGGTGATTTTGAAATATGTCTTAAGCCTATGAATTAAGGCATTGATCAAATATAAAATCACCAATTATGGCCTTCATGAGTATATCTTAGAGTCTGTTTGAAAAGTCTTAAATCGGCTGCAAAAGCGTGAGAGCGGTTCTGATTTCCA
>JAOZRC010000408.1 GCA_029940345.1 Desulfobacterales bacterium | reverse complement strand
TATGTGATGGAAATCCAATTATAAGTTTCATTGATTTTATCTATCGAAACTATAACTTTGAAACTTGGTTAGAATGGTCACGGTTTGTTTGGGATAGAAATGCACAAGAAGTTGGTTCTGATAAAAACTACTTTGAAAATACAGTAAGAGCTTTTGAAACCAACCAAATTAGATTGATCGAAGGTCCTTATAAAGACACCATTTGCAGACTGAAAACTTACCTGGCACAAGAAAGGCTGCGTATGTCAGAACTTAGGATGAACAATGAAAAATGAGGCTGTTTTCATATATTCCGTAAATAAGTCCTTGGACAAAAGTTTTAGGGTATTGAAGTAATTGCATAACAATTGCACGAACATGGATTTTATAATGGTGGCGCATTGGAATACTAAAAGGAACGCATAAATGGCAATTTCAGTAACAAAAATCATCTGGTTTTTAATTATCGGCGGCATCGCCGGATGGCTCTCCGGAATCATTAAAGAGGGCAAAAGCTTCGGCTTCCTAGGCAATATTGTGGTAGGCATCCTGGGTGCCATTATCGGCGCATTCATCTTTGACCTCCTTGGGATCAAAATCACCGGTGGAACTGCCTTTAACGTGTTTGGAGCCAAAATCACGGGCGGCGAAATCGGTCAACTGTTCACCGCTTTGATCGGAGCGATCTTATTGCTTTTTTTTATCAACTTGATTAAAAAAAAATAGAAACCTTTCAAACAAATTCGGAATGGGGGACAGAGCGCCGAATTCCCCATTTCAAAATCCGAGTTCCAAATTCCAATGAACAATCCGTTTACCGTCTTGCAGGAACCTTCCCCGGGCGCTTCCTTTCTGATGCATCGGGGCGATTTCCTCACGTTTACACTCTCTCTTGACAAACCCCGATCAGGATATGCGTTTTTACGCACCAATGCAGGCCATGCATCAATTGCCCGCCGGGAAATCATCCGACAGGTGCGCCGACATGAAACCCCGTTGGAACAGGACTGGTTTGATATTGTCATGCAGCGTCTGGATGATCAGCACTTTCAAATACGGCTGCCGATGGGTGAAGTCGGCCATTTTGAAGCCAAAGCATTTTTCATTGAGCAAGGTGCGACAGATCCGGTGTGGCCGGACGGGCCGAACACGGTGATCAATATCGAACCGGCTTACACCTGTTGCGCTAATAGTATCTACAATGCGTTTGTGCGCCAATTCGGTCCCAACAAAAGCGGCAGCGGTGCGCCTGATGCAGTGATGTCTGAAAATATCGGCATGTTGGACAGCGCCGGTTACACGGTCATTCCGCCATCCGGAACCTTTCGTGATTTAATCGAACAACTGGACTTTATTATCGGCGAACTGGGTTGCCGCTGGATTCAATTGCTGCCGATTCATCCCACACCCACCACGTACGCCCGTATGGGCCGGTTTGGCAGTCCGTTTGCGGCTTTAAGCTTCACCGCGATTGATCCGGCATTAGCTCAATTCGATCCACGGGCGACGCCTTTGGAACAATTCATCGAACTGGCCGACGCAGTACACGCCCGTAGCGCCCGGATCATTATTGACATTGCTATCAACCACACCGGGTGGGCCGCCAGGTTGCATGAAAGCCATCCGGAATGGCTGAAGCGCGAAGATGACGGCCGCATTAAAATGCCCGGCGCCTGGGGCGTCGTCTGGGCGGACCTGACGGAATTGGATTACACGCACACAACGCTTTGGGAATATATGGCGGATGTTTTTCTCACCTGGTGTCGGCGCGGGGTGGACGGTTTCAGGTGTGACGCCGGCTACATGATACCGGCCAAAGCATGGAAATTTATGATCGCCTGCGTTCGGGAGCAATATCCGGATACGCTGTTTTTACTCGAAGGCTTAGGCGGCAAAATCGCAGTTACGGAAGAACTCCTGGATACGTCTGGTTTCAACTGGGCTTACTCGGAACTGTTCCAAAACTACGACCGCAGCCAGATTGAATTTTATCTCCCGGAGCCTGTCCGCATTTCACAGACTAAAGGTTTAACAATTCACTTTGCCGAAACCCATGACAATAATCGACTGGCGGCGGTCTCGGTTGCTTACGCCCGGATGCGCACCGCCTTGTGCGCGCTTTTGAGCAACCGGGGCGGATTTGCGTTTACCAACGGCGTGGAATGGCATGCCGTTGAAAAAATCAATGTGCATGACGCCTCTTCCCTCAACTGGGGCGCCGAAATCTGCCAAATCGAACCTATCCGCCGTCTTAACACCCTGCTGAAAGAACATCCGGCGTTTTATGACCGCACCCGGCTGACAATGGTTCATAAAGGTCAAGGCAACCATATCGTAGTGCTGCGCCATCACCTCCCTTCGGACAAGAAACTGCTGATTGCGGCCAATTTGGACAAAAATCTTGAAGGTGTTCCCGCATGGAACGCCCAACAGGTGAATATGCGCGCACCTTTGACAGATCTTTTGACTGGCAAAACGATAACCGTGCGAACCAACGGTGATTTAACCCAATGTTCCCTTGAACCGCTGCAAATTGTCTGTCTTTCGGACAACCCGAATGATATTGACCGCCTCAGTCGTAAATTTTCCCAAACGAAGCCAGGCCCCGCGCCCGACCTTCCCGACCACATTATTCAGCAGTGCCTGCGCGCCAAAGTGACAGACCTGTGGCGGTATTATCATGGGTTGGTCATCCCGGAAGCATTTAATTTAAATCAGGCAATCCAGGAACTGGCCGCCAATCCATCAGAATTCTGCCGTCGCAACAATCCGTTCAATGAAGAGCCGCGCGTGGTCACCTGGCACTGGCCGAGTGACATCCAGCGGGAAGTGATGTTACCGCCTGAGCATTTTTTGTTGATTGACGCTCTGGCCCCTTTTCGAGCCAATATCATAATAAAAGACCGCACATTGGCCACCGAAGAGAGTCTCCCGGGAAGTAAGGGCCGCCATTTTGCCTTGTTCAGCCCCCTTAAAACACCGGATTCGCATCTGGCTTACACGCTGAATCTGACCCTTTATGATCCCGGCGGAATTCAGCGCATCCAGGCACCGCTCCTCGGTCTGACCCGGTTTGAAAACACGGGCGTTCGGCGTTTCTGGTCGGGCGATGAATTACGGAAGCGGCCCCGCCTGTTCCTGGCAACTGACGGTTGTGGAGGCATGTTGCGCGCCGCTCTTTCCTGGGGAGCTTTACCCAGCCGCTATGATGCCCTTTTGGCTGCCAATTTGAATCCCCATTATCCCGAAGATCGCCGCATCATGTTCACCCGTTGCCGCGCTTGGATTGTCTACCAGGATTTCTCACAGGAAATCCGGCCCGATTGCCTGGATACGTTCACTTTTAATTACCACAACCAAGGTGCTTTCCGTTATAAAATTCCCACCGGACGAGGCGAACATATTTTTATCACCATCCGTTTGGAAATGGCTGGCGGTGCCAATGCCATTCGGATAAGATTTCACCGTCACCCTGCTGAAAAATCCCTGGGCGGCCTGGCCGATGATAAACCGGTGCGGCTGATTTTACGGCCTGACATTGATGACCGCAGCTTCCACGCCGTCACCAAAGCTTACACCGGGCCGGAACATGCATTTCCCAGCGCAGTTGCCTGCATGCCGGATAGTTTTACCTTCACGCCTCACCCGGAGCGCCAGCTTCACGTAAACACACCTGACAGTCGTTTTATATGGGAGCCGGAGTGGAATTACATGGTGTATCATCCGGTAGAAGCGGGTCGCGGACTGGATCCGCATACCGACCTTTTCAGTCCCGGCTATTTCATCCTATCTCTCAGCGGCAATCAGACGGTGGCACTGACCGCGAAAAGCGGCCCTTCAACGGAACCAACCTCGCTCGAAAGCATCTTTACCGATTGGCAGCCCCAAACCGGATTGACTGGCAATCCGGATTTACCTATCGACGAAGCGTTGGCGCATGCGCTTGACCATTATGTAGTTCGACGCGGTGATTTAAAAACCGTTATTGCCGGTTATCCCTGGTTTTTGGACTGGGGCCGCGATGCCCTGATTTTCACACGCGGATTAATCGCCGCCGGCCATTTTGATGACGCCCGGGCGATTTTAAAACAGTTCGGACAGTTTGAACAGGATGGCGCGCTTCCCAATATGATTCATGGCGATAACGCCGCAAACCGCGACACATCCGACGCCCAGTTGTGGTTTTGCGTGGCTTGCCGAGAACTGCTGCATGCTGAAAAAAGCGATGCGTTTCTTAATGAAACCTGTGGCCAGCGCACGGTTCGTGATGTTGTGATGTCAATCGGAAACAGCCTTACGCATGGAACCGCCAACGGAATTTATACAGATACGGATTCCGGCCTGCTTTTCAGCCCAGGCCATTTCACCTGGATGGACACGAATTATCCGGCGGGAACGCTACGAGAAGGCTACCCCATTGAAATTCAAGCGCTCTGGCAGTATACGCTGGACTTTTTAGATGAAATCGCACCTCCGGAAGACAACCTCGATTGGAAACGACATGCGCGTATTGTGCGCGCTTCTGTTGTCGAACTTTTCTGGATGAAACAAGAGGGCTTTCTGGCTGATTGCCTGCATGCCCATCCCGAAACGCCATCGCGCCTGGCCCAAAAAGACGATGCACTGCGGTGTAATCAATTGTTGGCAATCACCCTAGGCGCGATAAAAGATCAGGCGATTTGCCGTCAAATCCTATCAGCCTGTGAAAAACTCCTGGTTCCCGGTGCAATTCGCAGTCTGGCAGATCGGCCGGTGCGCCATCCCAACCCCATCAGCCATAATGGCCGTATGTTGAATGATCCGCATCACCCTTACCAGGGCAAGTACCAAGGCGATGAAGACATCCAGCGCAAACCGGCCTACCACAATGGTACGGCCTGGACTTGGCCTTTTCCTTCCTATTGCGAAGCCTGGGTGCGAACCTATGGTACAAGCAGCGTTGACACAGCCCTGGCATGGCTGGGAAGTGGCAGCCGGATCATTAATCAGGGCTGTGTCGGTCATGTTCCTGAAATTTTAGACGGGAATTATCCTCATACAGCGCGTGGCTGTGATGCTCAGGCATGGGGGGGGAGTGAACTATTGAGGGTGCTGTTATTGCTGAAAAATATAAAAGCAAATCGGCCTGGTTAATTGTAAGAGACTGCCCAATTTGGGCTTGATCATAAATTCGGCCATTTGCCAACTTGTATCGCATTCTTTTAGACTGCATCATCACTCCGCAACTCCTGCCTGGTGCAATCTGAAAGAATACGGTACATTGCAACTCAAATTCAAAATGACCGAAACAATTATTAAGCCCCTCAATTTCGCATTAAGTTTAAATGAACAGAATACAACCCGAGGATATTAAGCTATGGCAAAAGCAAACATTTTGATTGTTGAATATAATGGGATTGTCGCTTCAGACATAAACCGCCGTATAAAAAAGCTTGGCTATTCTGTGGC
>JAOZRC010000018.1 GCA_029940345.1 Desulfobacterales bacterium | reverse complement strand
CGGAACAGACGCCCAGACGGCTTATAATGTCGTCAAAGCGGTCCGCGAAAGTACGGGGTTGCCCACAATCGTCAAATTATCACCCAATGTAACCGATATCACAGTTATTGCTAAAAGCGTAGAAGACGCCGGTGCGGATGCTATCTCGCTGATAAATACGATCACCGGCATGGCTGTCGATTTGCGCACCCGTCGTCCGCAACTGGCCAATATCACCGGCGGGCTCTCCGGACCGGCTATTAAACCGGTCGCTCTGCGGATGGTCTGGCAAACGGTTCAAACGGTTAATATCCCCGTAATCGGCATCGGTGGCATTATGAATGCTGATGATGCGCTTGAATTCCTGGTTGTCGGCGCTGCGGCGGTTCAGATCGGAACGGCCAATTTTATCAATCCGCATATAGCCATTGATGTGATTGACGGCATCATGAAATATATGCAGGACAATCAAATTAGGAAAATAAAGGAGATAATCGGAACGTTGAAAATTGTGTGAAACTGGTAAGAAAAATGGAGCAACCCAAAAAAAGGAGGAATAAATGAAAATGGTAAAAACAAGTGTTACCGTATTGATGATTGTATTACTGGCGTTGGCGCCAGTGTCAGCCGAAGAACTCAAAGAGGGGATGAAAGCGGCCGATTGGTCGTTTAAAGATGCGGATGGCAAAGAATTCACCCCGGCCTTTTGGAATGGGAAAGTGATGGTGATCAATTACGTTGATCCCGACGAATCCGATTTGAATGAGCCATTCACGGATGCTTTAAAAAAAGCGTACGACAACAAACTGCTCGCAGATGAAACCTACGACGGTTTCGGTATCGTTGATTGTGAGGCCACCTGGAAACCCAATTTTCTGATTCGATCCATTGCCGGGGATAAAGCCAAAAAGTATGATAGTATCATTTTGTTTGACTATGATGCCACACTACGCAAATTATGGGGCCTGAAACGTGACACGCATAATGTGATTGTACTGGATAAAAACCGCGTGTGTCGTGCCATTATGCGAGGAAAAATTCCGGATGATCAGATTGCGTCACTGGTTAAGCTGGTGATAGAGCTACAATCAAAATAAAATTGATTGAGCGCAACCTTTTTTCGTAGGGTAGGTGAAGCGTAGCGTAACCCACCATCATCCAAGCACAAAAACTCATCGGTTTTTAAATGATTACATCAATAACAATCGAATGACGAACAATTGAATAATCGAATGACGAACATCGGAAAAACGATAGATTTATGCACTTGGCGGTTTTGTTCGAATGTTCGTAATTCATATGTTCGTCATTCGATTGTTGCGGGAAGATAATAAAAAGCGACGAGATGTTTGTTTACAATCCTTTACTTGCTTTGCATCACCCAAACCCCATCCCAATCGTCAGCGGGCGGATGCTTTATATAGTACTGGCAGCGCTCTGCAAAAACATTTGAGACTGCGTCTTGGGGATTACGCTTTAGCGCCTTATTAAAATTGGCGATGCCTGATTGCCAATCACGGTGACGGTAACATTCCAGTCCTTTTTGAAATGATCTGATGACGTCGTCCATACCTGGAAAAGATTTTTCATCATGGTAATCAAGAACCTGATAAATGCCCACCGGCTGTTTTTTGCCTTTCACGCGGGTGACATCAATCTCACGGCAGGTATAGGATTCTTTTAGCTTTTTGTAGGTAAATTCACTGATTAAAACATTCGTGTGGTATGTTTTGTTAGCACTTTCAAGACGCGCGGCCAGATTGACGCCATCTCCGATGACCGTGTAATCCATCCGTTTTTCCGACCCGATGTTCCCGGATAAAATATTGTCCGTATTAATTCCGATTCCGATTCTAACCGGATCCTTAATAGGGGAATTGCGGTGACGGTTAAACTCTTTTAACGCAATCATCGTATCAATAGCAGTTTTCACGGCCGAGTCCGGGTCTTGGTCCGCGGGAAACGGCGCACCAAACACCGCCATGACAGCATCGCCGATATATTTATCCAAAATACCTTTATATTTGAAAACGATATCCACTATGATGGTGAAATACTCGTTTAAAAAGGCCACTGTTTCAGTGGGGCCGTTTTTTTCGGAAATCGATGTAAAATCACGGATATCGGAAAACAGAACGGTTGCTTCCTGGAGCTGGCCGCCCAGCATATTCTCGCTGCTTTCAAGCAACTTATCGGCCACTTCTTTGGTCATATAGCGCGCCATGGTGGTTTTCAGGCGCTTTTCCTGGGTAATATCTTCAAACACCAACAACGTCCCAATAAGCACTTTTTGGATATTGATCAAAGGAACGATGGTCAAATTGATTGACAGGTTGCGACCGCCGTTTATAATCAGATCGGTGTCCATGCTCAAATCAATCTTTTGGGTTTGCATCACTTTAGCGATGCTTGCCATGATCCATGAATTTTTTTTAAGCACCGATTTGATGAGGAGCGTGCAGTCGATTGGGATGTTATCACGAAAGCGGTCTTGAAATAAAATTTTAAGGGCGGCGCGGTTGAAGGTATTGATCTTCCCCGCGTCATCCAAAGAAATAATCCCATTGCTCATGCTTTCCAACATGTTTTCGTTATAGTTTTTCATGTTTGTGATATCATCAAATAGGCGTGCGTTTTCCAACGCTACCGAAACCTGCGTGGAAAACGCAGCGAACAACTTCTCATCTCTTGCGCTGAATGGCCCGTCTTCCTTGTTAAGCACCTGCGCAACGGCAATGGTTTTGCCATCTTTAAGTTTCACGGGCATACAAAGGATGGACTCGGTACGATAACCGGTTTGCTTATCAATATCCTGATTAAAGCGAGGATCCGCATACGCATCCGGAATATTGACCGTTTCACTGGTGGTGAAAACGGAACCGGCAATTCCTTTGTGGTCGGGAAAGCGGATTTCAAAACCGGATTCAATACGTGCCCATAGTTCTTTGGTTTTTTCATCCGACACAAACAAGGTGCAGCGATCCGCTCTTAGCAATTTTCGGGTCGTATCCATAATTTTGGTTAAAAGGCGGTTTAAATTAAGTTCAGAAGATAACGCCGATGTCATTTCCAAAAGGCGTGTTTCTTCGGATTGGGCTTTTTCAAGACATTTTTCGGCTTTTTTACGTTGCTTAATATCTTCCTCAAGTTGTTGATTAAGTTTATATAATTCAGTGGTTTGCAGCCCCACCTCCTTTTCGAGGCTTTCCTGGTAGCGCTTTATTTTAAGTTGGGTTTTTACGCGGGCTTTTACAATTGCAGTAGAGTACGGTTTGTGAATATAGTCAACAGCGCCAAGTGCCAGTCCTTTGGTTTCATCTTCTACTTCACTCTGACCGGTTAAAAAAATAATCGGAATATGGCAGGTTTTCTTATCCGCCTTCAAAATTTTGCAAACTTCATATCCATCCATTCTCGGCATCACTATATCCAAAAGAATCAGGTCCGGCGATTTCTCCGGGTTTCTAATGATTTCAAGCGCTTCCGGGCCGCTCTTACAAAAAATAACATCGAATTCTTTTTGTAATACCGCTTTCATCAACTCCATATCGATAAAGGCATCGTCAACAATCAATATTTTAGCTTTGCGTTTATGAGACATGTATCCTCTTGGTTCCTTATTGATATGCCGAAACTGAAGGGAATCGGCCTGGATCCGTGTGGGGTAAAAATTTTGCGGCGCTGAAACGGTTCATAAAATCCTGGTTAACGTTTAATTCAAGGTAGGTGATGTTATTGCGGATTTCATCAATTTCAGTGTTGCAATGCCGTGTTGTCAACGCCATGGTTGCACCACCCAAGGAACTGTTGCCTAACGACCGAAAACGATTTCGTGGTAGATCTGGAAGCATGCCGATGGTGATTGCCGATTGCGGCTTAATAAAGGAACCGAACGTTCCGGCAACATAAAACGCGGCTAAGTCTTCCATTGCAACGCCCACAGTCGTTGTCAAGGTTTCAAGAATGGTGTACATCGCCGCTTTTGATCGGATCAGACTGTCCAAGTCGGCCTGACTGATTGTCAGGTTTGCTCCACTGGCGGATGTGTCTCCATTGGCTACGATCAAATGATACATATTATCCTGACGGATTAGACGTTTACCGCATTCAGATGGCATTAGTTTTCCCCGGATATCAATCATTCCGGCAAGGAACAATTGCGCGGCCAGGTCAATCAAACCCGAACCGCAAATCCCGATGGGAGGACAATTGTCAATGGTGTGAAGATCAAATTTATACGTATCCGGATCAATCACAATCTGATCAATCGCACCGGCGGACGCCATCATGCCCATTTTGGCAACACCGCCTTCCAGCGCCGGGCCGGCGGCGCCGGCGCACCCCATCAACCAGTCGTGGTTGCCAATCACCACTTCGGCGTTAGTGCCGATGTCGGTCAATATACTCATATCGGCCTTTTTATTCAAACCGGCAAATAAAATGCCGGCAATCAGATCACCACCAAAATAGCTTCCGATATTGGGAAAAATCAGAATACGCGCCAGAGGCCCCGCTTTGATGTTCAGATCTGACGCTTTGACCCATCCGGGTCGGTTAGTCACCGGGATATAGGGCTCTCGAATGATTTGTTGCGGATTTAGCCCCATAAACAGATGTGTCATAGCCGTATTCCCGGCAAGGGCTAACAGATGAATTTGTTGCGGAACAAGATGGCAGGTGCGGCATAAATCCGCAATATGCGTGTTTAAACCGTCAATGATTAATTGGTGAAGCTGCACCAAACCGTCTTTTTGGTCGGCAAAGTGAAGGCGCGCCAAAATATCCGCACCCACCGTTAACTGGGGATTGTCAAACGCCGTTTCCCCCAGTTCCTCACCGGTAGCCAGATCACAAAGACGCATAACCACGCGTGTTGTACCCAAATCAATGGCAAGCCCGGCTAAAACGGAGTGATCTTCTTGAGAAGTGATATGAATGACCCGCCACTGATCGCGGTCTTGACAAAGAACGCACCGCACCGAGAAGTTCCACTGGCGCAGCAAATTCGGTAATACACGCAATAACTCAATATCAAACCTGACATTTGCGGCTTGCGTCTGATATTGCACCGCAAGGCTGAGGCGATCCGCATCCGCTGTGTTATTTTGTAAGGTCGGGGCAGGCATTGTCACTGCCAGAACCCAACCCTTTGCGTTTAGATTGGCAGACATGGATTAAACTTCTAACTTCAAAAACTTTCCAATACGGTTCATCATGTCTCCGGCCTTTCCCTGGAGGAAAATATCACTGGCTTGCTCTGTCAGCGGCGTCGGCTCCGGATTGATTTCGATAATCACAGCGCCGGATGATTTAGCCGTCAGAGGCATTAAGGCAGCCGGTTGAACCGTTGCGGAAGTGCCGATCACCAACATCAGATCACATTCGGATGAAACCTGGCTTGAACGCCTTAAATCGCGTGGGGGGATCATCTCACCGAAAAAAATGCAATCCGGTCGATAGATGCCACCACATTCACAACGGGGCGGGATAACGCTTAGATCAATCGCACCGGTTTCACAACGCTTGTCACATTGCATGCAGCGCAGCCATGCGAAAGTGCCATGAAATTCGATCACATCTGTATTGCCAGCTTTCTGATGAAGACCATCAACATTTTGGGTAATCACTGTTTTCAAGCGTCCCTGACGCTCCAACTGCGCCAACCCTTTATGCGCATCATTGGGTTGCGCAATTCCCACCAATGCGGCCATCTCTTTGATCAGCACTTTCCATACTTTCACCGGATCTTGGGTCAAGGCATCAATATGAGCGTACTCCATGGGATCAATACGCTCCCACACACCGCCTTTGCCTCGAAACGGCGGAATGCCGCTTTCAACGGAAATGCCAGCTCCGGTTAAAGCCGCTACATTTTCAGCGGTCAAGATCGCATTGGCGGCCTTTTTGATTAAATTTTCCATAAAACGTTGTTCCACTTATAAATTAAAGGTCATATCTCGAGCCGCTGCAAAACAATCCATCTGAATTTTCTTTTGAGCAATCTCCTGACGGCATAAGGTTACGATCTCATCCATTGCAGCATCGGTTCTTCTCTGGTTTATATGAAACAGGCCAAAACGTTTTACCTTGGCTTTGATCGCCAGTTCAAGTGCATCCGTATAAAGAGAGTGTCCGAACTTTTTCGTCTTTTTATATTCATCGGCAGTGTATTCGGCATCATGCAAAAAAAGGTCGGCATTGGCGGCAAATTGACGATAATCTTCAAATCCTTTGCCCCCTTGATGATGATAATTGAGTTCATTATCGGTGATAAAAACAAATGTTTTATTATTTTCAATAAATTTGTAACCATAACCACCGTTGGGATGGCTTAACGGAATAGCGCAAATTTTCACAGAGCCAATATGAGACGGATTATTTAGTTTATTAGTGAAGTCTATCTGAGGTTGCATGAAACTTTCACCATAGCCGACAGGAAAGTTGGGAGGATGCATCACCCTGGCAATTATATTTTTAGCGTAATTGGCGGGAAAGGGCCCTGAATGGATATGCAGCAAATTTCCCGGTACATAAATGGGACTAAAAAAAGGAAAGCCAAGAATATGATCCCAGTGGGCGTGGGTGAAAAGAATATGGTGCTCTTTACACTTCTCTTTGATCAATTGATCACCCAAGCGTCGAATCCCGGTGCCGGCATCAATGATAATGATGTCACCACTTTGGGCTCTGATTTCGATACAGGTGGTGTCACCGCCATATTTAACATAGTTTTTACCCGATGTAGGGATGGAGCCACGCGACCCCCAGCATGTTATACGCATTTCTCTACTATCAACCTTCCAGTTTCAGAAATTGATGATTGGTTTATGCTTCCCAGATACGTATGCCAGATACCGTTGTTATTCCATTTTTTTATGATTTTAACCGGCTGTTGTGCCAGGTAAGACTCTACCGTCTTGGCCTCTGTACGCATCAGACCGGAAAGAATGAACATTTCAGAGCGATAAAAACCGTATGATCGAATCAAATGTTTCATAACATCATAATGGATATTTGCAATAATCAGATCAGCCGGGTATTCAATGAAATCTTGAGCGCGTCCCCTGACAACCATAACTTTATCTTGCAATTGATTTAATACCACATTGCGAGCGGCTGTCAGGGTTGCAAGAAAGTTAAAATCAACCGCGATAACGCTGCTGCTTCCCATGGAGGCTGCGGCTAAAGCCAAAACCCCGGCACCTGTTCCCAAATCAAGAACTGTTTCAATTCCTTGCGCGTATCCCGCCAACGCAATAGCCTCCAAGCAGTCATGGGTGGTTTCGTGAGTTCCGGTCCCAAAGACGACACCCGGATCCAGTAGGATGGTATGCCTGCCTTCCTTTTTTTTGAGGGAGGGTGTTTCCCTTTGAGCCGTGCCTGTCAGGGGAAGTGTCTCAGTTCCCAAGGGGATAATATGAAAAGGTCCGACGCGGATAGGCCTAAGGGTTTCACCAAGCCACTGGGAGTAAGTCATCAGATACTGATCAAGCAACGTTATCAAAGGCCGGTCGGCCAAAACAGCCTGGATAGCATCACTGGCATCAGCGGTAAAAAAAAGAAAAGAAAATTCATCATCCTCCCATTCACCAATAAAACAGCTACCAAACATATCGGCGGATAATCTCAAATGCCCCTTGATATAATAAATGAATAAATTCTGATTCGGATCGACGACGTTGCCCTTTAAAGTTTAAAGTTGCACACCGCTTTCATTCTCCGGGTGCGTCATGATCAAGACTCCAATCCATCGGATTGATCAACGAATAGCCCAATCGCTCCAATTTATTCTTAATGCGGGCCGGATTATTCGTCAGAAGATAGGGAAACACCGCACGTTTGCCTTCTTCCCAGTAACGCGCCACCAGGATGCTACCCAATGAAATATTCTCTTCTGTAATAGCGTCCACTATTTTTTTTAATTGCCCCACCTTTTCTTTAACCACAATACCCAATAACACGCCTGGTTCCCCAATCCCCATAACATTGATAAAGGATTGCAGTAAATCCCGCACTGATATAATGCCTTGCAGGATGCCTTTTTCATCAATCACGGGAAGCGCACCCACCCTTTTTTGTTGAAACAACAATAGGGCGTCCTGGATGGTGTCCATCGTTGAAATCGTGACAACATCACGCGTCATAAAATCCTTAATTTTAAGGTTCGCAAGGGATTCTTCATCAAGGTCACACCCCTTGGCAAGATTAGATGGCATCGCACTGCGAATGTCGCGATCCGTTACCATGCCAACCAACCGGTTTTCCCCGGACACCACAGGAATATGACGAATTTTATGAAGGGCGAGTTTTTCGCGCACTTCCAGAATCGAATTGTCCCGGTCTGCTGTGACCACTTTTCTTACCATTGAATTGCCGACAAACATTTTCTGCCTCCTTGGCGAAATCAGTTATACGCATTAGAACTTTTTCGATCTTTGCGGTTATAATTATTGTAGATTGTGATAGCAACCGCACAGTTGAATTTTTTCAATCTTTATGCATTAAAATCTCGACATGGTTTTTAGCCAGTTCGGGCAACCGCTTCAAAGCGTAGCCCCCTTCAAGCACGGAAATCAATTTCCCATCGCAAAGACGATCAGCCATCTGAACAATCAGTTTCATAATTTGTGAAAATCCTTGGGTTGTCAGATTGATGCCGGACATATCGTCATCTTCATGGGCGTCAAAGCCTGTGGAGACAATGATGATGTCAGGTTTGAATTTTTCAAACGCCGGCACCCAATCTTCCTGCATCACTTTCAAATATTCTTTATCACCTTGACCGGGTAAAACAGGATAGTTGCGCGTCGTTCCTTCTCCGGTACCCACGCCTTTTTCAAATTCACGCCCGGTTCCGGGAAAAGCGAATGAAGGGTGTTCGTGAATGGAATAGTAAAATACGGAAGAATCTTCATTAAACAAATTCTGGGTACCGTTGCCGTGGTGAACATCAAAATCAATGATACCCACTTTATTAACACTCCATTGTGTTTGCAGGTATTTTGCCAAAATAGCCACATTGGCAAAATAGCAGAATCCCATGGCGCGATCACGCTCCGCATGATGTCCCGGAGGACGCACGGCGCAAAACGCATTATCAATCTCGCCTTCCATAACTCGCCGGCCCACGTCGAGGATACCGCCCACAGCCAGTAAAGCGATCTCAAAGGTTTCGGCGCATATTTGGTTATCCGGTGAGTCCATCTGTGTGATTCCGGCACCGCACATTTGCTTAAACCGTTGAATATAATACTTTTGATGCATGGTTTCAATCTGATGCATGTCAGCTTTGCGGGCTTGAATCAGTTTGAGTTCAGGTAACAGACCGGCATCCTTAATTCCTTTATATATGGCTTTTAGCCGATCTGGAATTTCAGGATGACCAGGGCTGGTTATATGTAACAGATAGCGTTCGTCGTATAAAAAACCCGTCTTTGGCATTTTTCCATTTTCCATTTTCCATTTGGGTAGGTTGGGTCAGAGGTTTTACGGGGACGTTATTTAGTAACTGTAACTGAAAAACTATCCTATTTAGCATTTTTCATAATCATAATCATAATCAAAAAGAAATTACGATTAAGATTAAGAAATTTAAATTGGGTATATCATACTCGGCAAGGCCATAATTTGTGATTTTCAAAATTATGTTTCCAGGCATCAGGTTTCAGTCTTTAGCGTAAACGTCCTGACACCTTAGACGTATGTTCGGATAAAATAATCATAAAATGAAAATCCCAAATTATGGCCTTCTCAAGTATATTTAGTCACAATTCTTATCCTTGTATAATGGTATCAAATATTTGAAACGCCGCTTTCAAGGCGTTATTATCTTCCGGGATTTCAATGGTTGGTCGGCCGTTTAAATCAAAATCGTACACGGTGTCATCTTCAGGAATCGTTCCGGCCAGTTCCAAGCCTTCATCGGCAATAATTTTTAAAACCGCCGGCGTTGGCTCCGCTTTGGCCTGGTTGATAATCAGGTAGCTTTTCCCTACGCCGATATTCAAATTTTGAGACAATTTATCAATTCTTATAGCGGCTTGCAACCCTCTACGGGAAGTGTCGGCAATGGTCAGAAGAATATCCACATTGCTTGTGGTTAAACGGCTGATATGCTCCATACCGGCTTCATTGTCCATCACCAGATAGGGATAGTTGCCTGTCAGTTTCTCTAAAAAACCTGTTAATAGCGTATTGGCCGCACAATAGCAGCCCTGTCCCTCGGGTTGTCCCATAACGACCAGATCGAAACCATCGGAATCTACAATGGCCTGCTCCATTTTCATGGACATAAAAATATCTTTGGTCATGCCATTCGGGACATTACCCATTTTCATCTCTTCGCGGGCTTGCCCCAGGGTGCTGCCCATTTCAAGCCCCAGCACTTCATTTAAATTGGCATTGCTGTCGGCATCCACGGCCAAAACAGGCTCTTTATCTTTGGATATCAGATACTTGATGAGCATACCGGCAACGGTTGTTTTGCCAGTGCCGCCTTTACCAGCCAGTGCGATCGAATATGGCATCAGATTATATTTCCTTTATTTATGAAAGATGTTAGTCTAGAAAGCTTTTATCAGCTTTATTCCAATTAATAAATTATATAAGCTACGCCAGTTTATGTAAACAGTCAAGAAACTTTTCAATTTTCATCAGATAACGTGCGCTTCAACGCAGTCGCTCAATTTAACAAACTCTTTGACTGATAGGGTTTCAGCACGTCTTTGAGGATCAATGCCGGCTTGTTCGAGTAGATGTTGCGCCGTCGTTGCATCCAATTGAAGGCATTCTTCTGCAAACACGTTATTTAAAGCGATACGCAGTTGGGAACCACTTAATGCATTTTTTAATGTTTTGCGTCTTTTACCAAACGCCGCTTTAATTATTTGAAAAAGAAGTGCCTCATCCCGAGCCGGATATTGCAGGTCGTGATGGAAATTAATCGCCAGCACCTGCGAATCAACACGTGGTTTTGGATAAAACATTCGTGCTTTAATATTTGCAACTACGGCGGTATCTGCACAATATCGCAACATGACCGTTAAACGCCCGTAGGTTTTGCTTCCCGGTTGCGCCGTAATCCGCCGGGCCATTTCGGCTTGAAACATCAGGATAGCGCGATCGACTGATTGGCGGTTATAAATCAGACGGACAAGAATCTGAGACGAAATGTTGTAAGGAAGATTGCCACAAATCACCAAGGGACATTTATTTTCAGCCGCCAGCAGATCAATACCCACCTTTAAAATATCATCACAAAGTACAACAACATTATTACACTGATGCACCAGCAACTCGGTTTTTAACAACTTAACTAATCGAGAATCTTTTTCCAGCGCGTAAACTTTGCGCACTCGTTGAGCAAGCGGAATCGTCAGCGCCCCCAGACCGGCGCCGATTTCTAATACAATCGCATCTTCAGCGAGTGCGCTCCGCGACACAATCATCTCAGCCGTAGAAGGTTCTTTAAGAAAATTCTGACCGCGTTGTTTTATAGGACGCAGATTCCAAGCCGCCAAGAGTGTTTGAGGGGATGTATGTGCCAAAGTTAGTTAGTAAGGGATTTCCAAAAAAATAAAATAATATACCCCAAATTCAAAGAGTGCGCTTCCTACGCAACCCTACTCTTCCCGTTCGATAATTTCACTCAACACGCGCACGGGTTGGCAATCCGCCGTTTTATTCAGACAAGCGTTCTCCAGTGCGATGACCGGATCGTAGCCCATGTCATGGCAGGTAAGCGCTTTGCGTAACAGTCTTTCGGGGTTGTAAAACTCATAAAGTCCGCAACATTTATTGGCCAGTAACAGGACAGATTCGGGGTCCACGCCTTTTGTTTCACACAGGCGCGCCTTTTCTAAAAGAGCGTTTGTGTCATAATCTTCATAAGCCATGCAACCTTTCTCGGCTGCTTGTAAAATCAGTACTTTATCCATATCTTGCTCCTTTTAACACCTTGTTATATGATTTCGGGTTTAGATGAATCACCAGGATACCGGCGGCAATGAATATAAGCGCAAACCAAACCCTGGCATCAATCCGATCATCTAGCAAAACACCACTAAAGACAACTCCGGATACAGGCATCATAAATATAAAGGCATTCATTGAAGTTGCTTCATATTTTTGTAAAAGCGTATTCCAAGCGATAAAACCGAAAGCGGCGGTCACCAAACTTTGATATAACAGGGATGCAAGAATTTGCATATCCACATAATACACCATTTTACCATCCCATAAAAAACCCTGCAAAAAAAAGAACGGAACTGAAAAGAGCATTGGGTATAATACAATTTGAAAAGGTTTGAAATTGCTGATTATTCTTTTGATATAAACCGTGTTGCAGGCCCATAGCAGAGCAACCCCGAAAATGATAAGATCACCGGTCAGCAGTTGACTGGTTATATTCTCCTGGGAAGCAAAAAGAAACAGCACACCGCCAAAGCCCATTAAAACACCGATAAATTTGCGCCCGGTAATCACATCGCCGGGAATAAAAAAATGAGCTAAACACAGCACAAAAAATGGAAGTAAATTTACTATCAGGGTGGCGCGCGATGCATAAGTTTTACTGATTCCCAGATAAAAAAGGGACAATTGAATTGTAAAGATCACTGAAATAATCAGTATCTGTAAAAACTGTCCATTTTTAAGACTAAATGAACGATGGGTGACAAGCGCCCAAATTATTATGGCTGCGGCGGCGATACTAAACCGAATGCCGGCGGTTGTGAAAACACCAATACCGCGTATACATATTTTAATCGCCACGGCATTTGCTCCGAAAAGAACACACAGCATAATTATAAAAAGCGCCGCATAAAAAGACAGCGTCTGATTTTGAGGATTTGAGGATGACACCATGGGTTAATAACTTTCAGAATTTTATCAAAATTGCAAGCACGAAATTACTTATCAGGCCGTATTCCCACATGAACCGCAATCGTTCCAAACATAAACCGGCGATAACTGACATTGCCAAAACCGGCCAGACGCATCACATCCGCCAGTTTATCGGGTGTCATAAAGGATTGGGTGGATTGAGGCAGGTATTGATAAGCGCTGCTGTTCCTGGCAATCAAACGACCCATCAAAGGGATGCCGAATTTCAGATGAAGTGTTATCAGCGGGTAAAGGATATTGCGCGGCGGCGGTGATGTATCCAAACACACCACGCGCCCGCCAGGCTTTAACACCCGTCGCTGTTCGATAAACGCACATAGCGGATCGCTAACATTGCGCATCAGGTAACCGGATGTCACCGCATCAAACGCATTATTGCAAAATGGCAAGTTAAGTGCATCCGCTCCGCACCAGAGGATTTGGGAGCCGTAAGAATAAGAGCGACCCATTTGCATCATCTCTGGTGTAAAGTCTCCCGCCGTCACGGTGAGATTGCCATGCTGCGTCAATGCCATCCGCCCAATACCACCGGTTCCGGCGCCAATATCAAGTAAATGTGCCTCGCGACCGAGTTGCGCCAGATGTACAACCCAGCGCTGCCAACGCCGATCTTGTCCGATTGTCATCAATTTATTCATCAATTCATAACGTCGCGCTATTTGTGCAAACATGTTCCGAACAAAATTTGCTTTTAAATCCAATCGGTGGGTTCCTTTGTATAATAGATTAAGATGACGCTTGCCTTTCCAAATTAGAAAGTTCCCTATCTGGTTAATACGCCCATATAAAACATAGCCTTTAGGGTCAAGATGAATTCCCAGTTAATTGTCAGGTAAGCTACGACATACAGTAATATAAATATATTAACCTAACGAATATTAAGCGAATATGCGCAACTCTGTAATAATATTTTTTAACCAAACCTGCGGCGAATTTAAATGGAAAGTAATAAATGGAAAATGAAGGATGCCCATTTTACTTTACATTTTTGTCAATGTTTGGTACAAAATTGATTCTATTTTCCCTGTTCAAAGTAGCGGATTAAATCCTGTGCTTTTATCTCAGTAATCGCCAAAATCTTCACAAATCCGTGGTTTTGGTATATATTTTCAGCTAATTAATTTCATAAGGCCAGAGGGAGGAGATAATACAGGATATCTTTGACCGATAACACTGTGATTGATTATCTGAACGTCTATCGGGCAAGCGAGATTAATTATGCAATCTTCAGATATAAAACATGTGCTGGTCGTTGATGACCAAAATTGCCGTGAGCCGGGAGAGTACTTTAGGAAAGGTGCGCCTGGTGGCTCAAAAATATGCGGATCGGTTCCGAAGCGCTTTATAATGCCACGTTGTCGCATTAGGCATAACAGATTGTAATTAATGGGATTACTAATTCTGTCCCAAATCAGTGCCTAAGCTTAAAAATCAGGTGTTTGTGATACAAAGTAGTATAATTTTTAATTATTTATGAAGCAAATCTGGGCATCCTTCATAATAGCTTAAAAGTAGTTTACACTTTCATGGGGAGTGCTGAACCGAAGGTTTAGCAAAGGCCAGCGTAAACGCTAAACCTTCGGTTCAGCACTCCTTTAAAGTGTTAAGCGGAAAATGAAGGATGCCCAAATCTGTTTTTTTTGCTTTACATTTTAATCAATGTTTGGTAAAAATCAATAAGCTTGTCAAAACAAGCAAATGGAATTGCTACGATTTCATCTCAGCAATCTCCAAAATCAGCAAAAAGACGCGGTTTTGTTAGAGTCAACCGCACTGCAAGCGAGATATAATTATGCAATCTTCCGATTTAAAACATGTGCTGGTCGTTGATGACGAAAAAGAGGTTCGTAAAATCATTAAAACAGGATTAGCCAAGTTCAAAAATCGGTTTACAATTGCGACCTGCGAAAACGGGCGTGAGGCCATTGAAGTGCTTGAATCCCAATCCATTGATCTGGTTGTGACTGACCTTCAAATGCCGGAAGTTGACGGTTTGGAATTACTGGCTTACATGGCAACCCATTTCCCTGCGCTGCCCGCCATTGCTATTAGTGGCTTCGGCACACCGGAAAATATGCAAAAGCTGGATGAATTCAGCATCTATACTTTTATGGATAAGCCATTGTCCCTGAAAAAACTTTCCCGATACATCTTTGAAGGGTTGCAGGAAGCATCCCAGAACGGAACTGTATCCGGGATTTCCATCCCGGGTTTTCTTCAACTGATCGAGTCGGAACAAAAAACATGCCTTTTGGAGATTCAAGGCAAGGGGAAACGCAAAGGGCATCTTTATTTTAAACAAGGCCAATTATATGATGCGGTGTTTGACCGTAACCGGGGTGAACAGGCTGCACTGGCAATCCTCACTTGGGAGCGCGCCAAGTTATCTTTTCGGAATCTTCCGCGCCGCACCATAAAACGACGTATTAACAATTCGATCATGCAGCTTATTTTGGAAAGTGCCCGGCTTAAAGATGAAACCGAAGCTGATCCGGACTGCCAAAGGAATGAACCCGTGACGAACCCGGAAACCGGCGCCTCATCTGAAGAATCATCTGAAGAAACTGTTTACGATGATGCCAATTGGGATGAACTGATTGAAGATCAAGTTGATAACAATCTGGCTGTGACTGAAGGAGGTGATCAGGAAAAAACAAAAGAAACTGTTTACGATGATGCCATTTGGGATGAACTGATTGAAGATCAAGTTGATATCAATCTGCCTGTGACGGAAGGAGGTGATCAGGAAAAAGCAGCAATAAAAGAGAATGAAAGCAAGGAATTACCAACAACTTACAAACCAATCTTAAACTATACAGAAGGGAGAAAGTTTATGCCAGGATTGAAGGAAACACTAAGAGAGATGTCCGATGAAATGGATGGTGTGCTCGCTGTGGGCATCGCCGGGATGGATGGCATTACCATTGCTGCGCATAATCCCAGCGGAGCCGACATGGACGCTATTGCGGCCAAATTTGCCATGCTGATGAAACTGGGGCAGCGTTCAACAGGCGATATCAAAGGCATGGGAGACTTTGAAGAGAACCTGATTCAAAGCCAAAACGCCTGGATTCTGACCCGTTTTTTGAACAAAAGTTACTATATGGCCTTGGTTGTGAGCCGGGAGGGAACTTTAGGTAACGTACGGCTGGTGGCCCAAAAATATGCGGAACGGTTCCGAAAGGCTTTATAATCTCAGAAACAACATAACTAAAATTAATAATGAAAGGATACAATATGGCGACTGAAGAACAAAAAATAGAATCTTTATTTCGTATGACATCTCTGCTGATAACCGGAATGGGCAAAGCCCTTTACGATCTGTTTGATGACTCGGCACTTGCCGCTATGAATGGGGTAGGTAAAGAACTGCTGGTTATTATGGAAAATGAGATGGGCCTTGAGATTTCCGGCGAGAATGCCAAAGACGTTCTTACAGAGGTCGGACGAATTTTTGAGGATGAATTCGGTTTGATTGAATCTTTCAAATTGGAGGGTGACGATAAAGAACTGCATTTTACCATTAAAAAATGTAAGATGTGGAAAATAAGTAAAAAAATCTTAGAAACCGGAGTGGCCATACCATTCACCTGCCCTATTTTGAATGTGGGTCATGCCGCTATGATGCAAAAGGGTAAACGTTCGAGCAGAACGATTGATTCTACTCAGAAGGAATGCACCATAACATATTCTTTTGTAGATTAAAACGTCACCGTTCACATCCCCTCTGATTACCACGCTTCGGCGTGGGAATTTTATTTTTGGCCAAAGCCGCGTTAATTCAACGTTACAGGGTACAGCGAAGTACATTCCCACACCGGAGCATGAGTACGAGGGCGTAGGGGGCGTGAATAGTTTAGTTAAAACAGCATATTATAAACACTTTGACAGACACCTTTCCCCAACACTGATGGAAGAGTGTATCCCATTTCAGGTGTCGGGTGTCAGCATGTAGTCTGGGTTAAGGAACCGAATCCTGTTTATTCGGAGTTGGGAAAGAATGGATTTCGTTTCTTAACCCAGACTACATATTTAAATACAGGACCCCCCAAATATAACAATATAATGATGATGAACACTATGGCCACCCAAGCGGATGAACCTGTTTTTTTCCAACGCCAGGATCGCTTAAGTCTGACGGAAGCCAGATATTTTCAGGATCTGCTCTACCGCACGATCAAAATCGGAACCGAATTGGAATTTGCCCTTCCTAAGGGTGTACGGCGTGAAGATTTTCAACCTGGAGTCGAAAAGCTGCTGTGTCCGTCAAAAAATATGAATCGGCTCGGTCGTTTAGGGGTTTATGATGTCATTAAGGAGCACTGCGGCGTTGAAATTCAAATAATCGGCCGCCATCCGCACTGGGAGGCACTATGTAAACAGTATCGCCTGGCCGTGATGCCTCTGTTGGAACAGGGCATACGAATGCGCCCCACCTGCGGGCTGCACTATCACTTGCTCGGAATCGGCCTGGCAGAAGCGGTTCCGGAAATCATTCTGGCCAATTTATGGAATATGGCGCGCAAATTTGCGCCCGGGCTGAAATATATCACCAGCGGCGGAGACAGCATGCAGGCGTTATGCCGTCGCCGGCAACATAACGCTCATTGGGAATTTATGCGCCAGTCCCCTCTCAGCCGGAATATGCGGCAAATTCAAGACCATCTTAAAAATAGTATGGCTGTTCCCGAACACCAGAACTTTTTCAATCTGGAACATGTCCGCTTTGATGATGTCGGCGGCATACGCAATTTTCATATAGAATTTCGGTTTGCTGACGGGGATCTGGCACCGGTTTCGATTACGGCCAAAACATTCCTATTTTTAGCCATGCTGCTCAAAGCGGTCGAGATTTCCAAATTCGGCTTGCTTCATGCGGGCAAGATTCAGGAGTGGAACCGTAAAAAAGAGCTGATGAATATGATCAGCAATAACGAAGGCAAGCTGGCTACAAGCGACACATCGGATATAACCCCTGCTATCTTAGATGAGTACCGGAACAACGCCAGTGAAATGCTCAGTTTTCTGAAAAGCATTTTTATTATTTTGGACAATCCCGCAGAAATCATATTACAAGAATTGTGCCAATACCCCATATCATTAAGACGGATAAGGGGAGATGGCTGGACCAAAATTGAGGAAGACCTTTATCAACAGGTTCTGCCATTGAGTTCTTATGATGAAGTGGATCAAAAAATTATCAAGGTGATTGAATTGGGACTGATGCAAGAGGCATCCGACATGGAAGAATGGTTTAAACGCGCGGCGATCAGAGCCGGCGTTCCCGTGAAAATAGTGCGGGAAAGAATCAAAGGCTATAACTTTAGAGAACCGGTTTGGAATGCCAAACTGGGAAGAATGGTGTTTTTAAAATAATGTGCGGAATTGCAGGTGTGCTTATCGGCGATTCGACCGATCAGGCCATCATTGAAAGAATAAAAGAGCTGTTTACAGCCAATTTGGCAGCCAACGAAGAACGGGGTAAAGAGGCCACTGGCGCGTCAGTGCTGCATGGTGACGGTTCCTTTTTTATTGAAAAAGCGCCTATTCGAGCCGCTGAGTTTATTAAAACGCGCCCTTATCTTGATTTTATAGAGAAAAAGGTGTGTCCCGGCGCGAATCTTATTATAGGACACACCCGCCGCCCTACAAAAGGCAGCCCGAATAATGACGCGAATAATCATCCGATCCGCGTCGGCGATATCGTTGGCGTTCATAATGGGACGATTACTAATGATGAGCAAATTTTTTTGGGCATGGACCGCCGAAAGGATAAAAACCGTAAGCGCATCGGATCGGTGGATAGCGAAGCCATTTTTGCCCTGATGGACTCAATTGAGCCGCATATCAGTTTTAACAAATATACCGATGCGATTCAAAACGCAGCCTCCTTGCTAGTGGGAACGTATACAACGCTTTTTTTTAATCGTAATTTGCCCCATAAGCTCTTTCTTTTAAAATATAATAATCCGATTTCCGTGCATTATGCGCCTGAGTTGAATGCGCTTTTCTTTTCATCACGCTATGTTTTTTTAAGAAAAGCATTTGGCAAAGCGGTTATCACATCGGCGCTTCCCAGTAAAACCGGATATGTATATGATTCGCGCCTGCTATATAACTTAAAAAAGGAACCGCTACACCATTTCGCATTGCAAAGCAAAAAGGAGTCTATTCCGGATAGGCGGTTGTGATAAATTAATTTGAGTGTAACCTTTTTAGGTCTCCCGCCCCTACAATCATTGATGTCAACAAAATTCGTCATAATCAGATGTA
>JAOZRC010000407.1 GCA_029940345.1 Desulfobacterales bacterium | reverse complement strand
AATTTAAGTAAGTTATATAGCCCAACTGTTTGTGATAAAATTGGAACATCCGATACATTGTATTTCAGACATATTTTAGCTGTATTATTTTGGCTCTGAATTGCTGGTGCTTTTGAATTTATATGTTGAAAAAGATAGCATCCTCTTCCGAACTTCTAATAATGTACACACAATATACATAATTTGAACATCAATTGTTTTAGTATTCATATTGCTCAAATACCTATTTAACTATATATTGTTTAAAATCAATTCATTATATTTTATTCGCCATCTTGGCACGATTCTTGGAAATCAAATATTAAAGGCAAATGAATCGTTATTCAATAATCAGTTAAAAGCAAAGGAGGCGTAAGATGAAAACTTTTCGTAAAATGGCGACATTGTTAATTGTGGCGGCAACCCTGTTATTCGGGAGTGCCAGCGCTAAAGCGGCCGGTCTGCTGATTGCCGACGGCGGTTTTGGCGGTGTTTTGGAAATTAAGGAACATGATGTGAATGTGACGATCAATAACGGGATAGCGGTCACCCGCGTCACACAGGTGTTTGTGAATACGGAAAAACGGCAAGTAGAGGCGCTTTATACGTTTCCCGTTCCCAAAGGCGCATCCGTGGCCAATTTCAGTATGTGGATCAAAGGCAAAGAGATGGTGGGCGAGGTCTTGGAGAAAAAGCGGGCGCGTGAGATTTACAACTCCTACAAACGTCGCCGACGCGATCCCGGATTGCTGGAGCAGGTTGATTATAAAACCTTTGAAATGCGAATTTTTCCCATTGGCCCGAACGCCGAACAAAAAGTGGAAATTGTGTATTACCAGGAACTCAATGTCGATCATGATCAGGCAACTTATGTGTATCCGCTGGCAACGGTGACACGCAAGGATATCAACGCCCGCACCACCGGCAAATTTGCCATTCAGGCAGAGATAAAATCAGCGATTCCGATTGTCAAAATGGCAAGTCCCAGCCATGCGGATGAATTTGTGATCGATCAGCACACCGAGAATTATGCGGTCGCCAGCCTTGAAACGGCCGGCGGCAGTCTGGCAGCCGATGTGGTGCTGAATTACGATCTGGTGCGTCCCAAAACCGGCATGGACCTACTGACTTCGCGGCAATCGGGTGAAGATGGCTTTTTTTGTCTGACGCTGACTTCTGGGAAAGACCTGGCCGAACAGGATGCGGGCATGGATTATGTGTTTCTGCTGGATATCTCCGGCAGTATGGCGAACGATGGCAAGCTGATCATGTCCAAAAATTCGGTGAGCGCGTTTATTAACGAACTGGGCTCAGAAGACCGTTTTGAAATGATGACCTTTAATGTCAATCCCGGTACGTTGTTTAACGCCCTGCAACCGGCTGACGCTGCCAACAAAGATGCGGCCAAAGCACATCTGGACACACAACGCGCCCGGGGCGGCACGGTGCTGGCACCGGCGATGAATACGGCTTACAAATATGGCGATCCGGACCGGACGCTGAATGTGGTTATCCTGAGCGATGGCATGACCGAACAAAAAGAGCGACGCACTTTGATGCAACTGATTGATGATCGCCCGCGCAACGCCCGTGTTTTTTGCATCGGCGTGGGCAACGAAGTCAACCGTCCGCTCCTGGAACAGATGGCGCAGGAATCCGGCGGATTGGCGGCCTTTATTTCACGGGGTGATAATTTTCAGCGCCAGGCCCAGGCGTTTCGTCGCAAATTGATGCGGCCTGTGGCATCTGACTTGTTGCTGGAGCTGGATGTCATTGGCGCTTACAACGTCACTCCGGAAAAATTGCCCAATCTTTACCACGGTTCGCCGATTCGGGTGTACGGTCGCTATAAAGTTAGTGGCGAAAAAGAGATCACTCTGAAAGCGGCTATACAGGGAAGAGCGATCAGTGAAGCGGTGACGTTGGCTTTTCCGCAATCCGATCAGGATAATCCTGAAATTGAACGTATGTGGGCTTTGCAACGGGTGGATCAATTGATGAAACAGAGCAATCGTTCCGGCTCGCGTGAAAATGTGATCAATGAGATTGTCCGTTTGGGTGAAGATTTCTCCATTGTAACCCAGTACACCTCTTTCCTCGTATTGGAAAATGATGGCGAGTACAAGCGTTGGAAAATCGACCGTCGCAACAGCCGCCGTCTATCAAGGGATCGCGCCGCCCAAGCCCGTCGTCAGGAAATGCTTGATGCGATACGCACCAAAGCCCAGGCGAATATCGGGCCGCAACCGGCATCGGCGCCGAAAACAGTGGCTTCGCCCCAGACAGGTTCTCAAAAACCGATTAAATTGGCATCCGCGCCGCGTACACTCGACCCTCAGAATAATGCGGTGACGCCGCCTCCCAAACGCCGTCAGAGCCGTGATTTCAGCTTTGGCTCCGGGCCGGTAGGGCCGCTGTTTGTGGGATTTGCGGTGTGGTTGCGCCGGCGGAAAAGTAACAAGCGTATTGGTAAGCCTAATCGCTGATCAGTCAGCGTAGGGTGGGCAAAATTTTTCCATTCACTGGGTTAATAGCCAATAAATATGCAAAGTGACAAACTTCATTAAGGAAACGGCCTTTGCCCACCGGTTTTAAGAAAAATGGTATACATCGCCGACAAAGATTGACGCTGTATACAAAATCAGTCTCAGGTGATGTCCACCCTACCCCAATTGTAATCGTACAGATTGAAAATAGAAGGAGATGACCATGTTTGCTAACACAATAGCGCTCAATTATGATGAAAACAGTAATACGGGCAGAGATCAGCAATCTTTTTTGGGCCGATTTTCACCAGATATTGTTTTTTTTAGCAGTTTTCTGATCTTGTGCAATCTTCACCTGGTTATACCGGGCCTGATACGTCCGCTGATTTTTGATCCCGCTGATTTCATAGCTGGAAAGTGGTGGTTGATATTCACCTATTCGTTTGTACATGTCAGTTGGTATCATCTTCTATTAGACGCGGGCGCGTTTCTACTCTTATACACTGGGCTGGAGACCCGGCGTATCTCAAGACGGCTGTTTTATACGGCCGGGTGCGGGGTGTGCAGTTTTGGAGCAACGCTTTTGTTTGCACCTGAAATTAAAAGTTTGGGGTTGTGCGGCATTTCCGGCATCGCCCACGGTTTGATGGCCGTCACCGCCTTGGAAATGATCGCCGGACGCACGTATGCCAAACAGGGTTGGCTCTGTTTGTTCATCGTTGCCTTTAAATCGCTTTATGAGATCATTGTTGGGAAAATGCTGTTCAGTTTTCTACTGTTCGGAATGTGCGGCACCCCCCTGACAGCTTCTCATATCGGCGGTGTCATCGGCGGCATCATGAGCTTTGCGTTGATTGCATGGCTTAAACCGGTGTCTTTAGGAACGGTGCCAAATAACTTACCCAATTGCATTTCTTAATCATAGTCGCTTTGACAGATAAATCTTGAAAACCGTGCCGCTGATATGATATGTAATAAAGTGTTGCAACCATCCGCTACTAACATTTACAGAGAATAAACATGGAAGCCTTTCAAAAATTTCGACCTGTGCGGTTAGCGCTGAAAGCGCAAATTATTAAAGCCCAGGGCATTTCCCTGGGTCAGGATAGGTTATAATATCAACCCTGAAAGGGCGGCCTTCTTGACACTAGCCCGCCCTTTCAGGGCTAATGGTCACATACAATCGTCCCCAGGGCGATGCCCTGGGCTTTAATAGCACGCCCTTTCAGGGTTTTTTTTCAGCAATAATTCTTAACCGCACAGGTTAAAAAATTTCAAATGCCAACCCGTATGCGGCAGAAATGAACGCACAAATTGCAGGCAGATGATTTAGAACAAACACAAGGTAAGGAAAAAAATAATGGCAGAAAGTTTATATATTGCAAGTCTGGAACCCAACAGCGGCAAACTGGTTATTACGCTCGGCGTAATGGAGATGCTCTCCCGTCGGGTTGAACATCTTGGTTTTTTCCGTTCCATCTCTCCGGTGGCGGCTGAAGACGACAACCATATCCGGTTGATATCCAGCCGTTTCAACCTCAGCCGGGAACCGGAACAGATGGTCGGTATTACCCATGAACAGGCCAGGGCCTGGATTGCCGCCGGTGAGGAGCGCCGTCTTTTCCGCAAGATTGTCGCCCAATTCAAGCAGGCGGAAGAAGCGTGTGATTTTCTGCTCTGCGAAGGGCCCGATATCACCCACCTGTCCGACGCCTTTGACTACGATATTTCTATCCGGATCGCCAGAGAATTGGGTGCTCCCGCCCTTTATGTATCATCCGGTTACAGGGCGACGGTTACAGAACTGTTGGAAAATATCCGAGTCGCTGATAAAACCTTCAGACAACTGAATTGTCCGCTGCTGGCAATTTTGGTCAACCGGGTGGATGTGAACATCCTGGATAAGGCTGAACAAGAGTTGCGCGAACAGTTCGACGCCGGTGTGGTCATCGACCTGCTGCCCGTAGTAGAGAGCCTTGGCAATCCGACCCTGAAGGAGATTGTCGAGGCGCTGCAGGCGGATTGGTTCAGCGGGCCGAAAGTGGGTCTGCAGCGTGACGTGCGCAATTTAAAGGTGGCGGCCATGAGGCCGGCCAACTTTCTAAATAACATTGAAAAAGATGACCTGATCATCACCTCAGGTGACCGGCATGATATTATCCTCACCACCCTGGGCGCCATTGCCTCGAAAAACTATCCTTCACCGGTGGGCATGCTGCTCTCCGGCGGTTTGATGCCGGCGCCTTCGATTGTACAACTGCTAAAAGGGCTTGATGACCTGGCCATTCCCATGTACCGTGTTTCCAGTGACACATACCGCACCGCCATGAACGCGGCGGCCGTACAGGGAAGGCTGCATCCGGACAACGAGCGCAAGATTGCCCGAGCTATTGGCATGTTTGAGGCCAATGTGGATATCCCGGCTCTGGAAGAAAAAATCCGGGTCACCCCATCCGCTGCCATGTCGCCGCTGATGTTTGAATATTCGCTTTTTCAACGGGCTCGGCAGGAGCGCAAACACATCGTGCTGCCGGAAGGGGAGGACGACCGCATCTTGCAGGCCGCGGAAATATTGCGGCTGCGCGATGTTGTTGATCTAACCATTTTAGGTGAGGAAAACAGGGTGCGTTCCCGGGCCGCAACTCTTGGCCTGAAACTGGACGGGGTAAGCTTTATTGATCCGCAAACTTCTCCATTGCACGACGAGTTTACCGAGACATTTTCTGCATTGCGCAAACACAAGGGCGTCACCATGGACACGGCCTCTGATATAATGCGTGATGTCAGTTATTTCGGCACGATGATGGTGCACAGGGATATGGCCGACGGCATGGTTTCCGGGGCTGCCCATACCACGGCCCATACCATCCGGCCCGCCTTCCAATTTATCGGTTCGCCGCCCGATGTCCTGCTGGTCTCTTCGGTTTTTTTGATGTGCATGGAAACCCGGGTATTGGTCTATGGCGACTGTGCGGTTA
>JAOZRC010000406.1 GCA_029940345.1 Desulfobacterales bacterium | reverse complement strand
ACGCCGATTAAGGCAAGGCCGTGTAAAATATAGCTTTCCCGCTTCAAATACATATCCCTGAACAAAGTTACCAAACGGTCAATGATATTGGGCGGCAGGCTGTCAAATTCATCGATGAAAAGAATTAAGGGGCGGTCAAAAAGGCCTTTTTTCCTTGAAAAAAAACTTTTAAAACTTTCCCAGGTTTCAGGGGGTTTTTCAATATCAATCTCAAAAGACTCCCACAAAAGCAGCGGAACTTTTTCAAGAAATACTTCACCAGGCGAGTTGTCTTTGATTACAACCCCCTGCACCGACATAACACCGATTGTAAATTGATCAGGATATTTTGCTTCAATCTCCTTTTTCACCTGCCTCATCAGCCAGGTTTTGCCGGTCTGCCTTGGCGCCCAGATTGTGAAATAGTGGCCGCCTTCTTCATTAGCGCCAATCATGCTTTCATGGCAGTGAGTTACAAGTTTTTCACGTTTTACCATAAAATGGGATTTTTCATTGACCGGTCCGTATGAATGAAAGCGTCTCATATATGCTCCTTTCGGGTGATTATCTGAATGCATGTTCATCTCGAAAATAGGTTGCAAGGCGCAGTTCCATCACCACTTTTTCGGTTTTCTGCGATTGGTTAATCAGCGTTAAGCTTTCGATACAAAAAAGATAGGGGGATTTTTGAATATCCGACAGCAAGGCTTTCAACCGTTCATACGGGCCTGTGATTTTTAAGGCGCCAGTGTATTTCCAGAGTGCCAACAGTTCGATTCGTTCAGGGCGAAACACTATTTTGGTAGCTGACAGATGATTACGGTTAAGCACATCTTTCAGTTCCTTGGCACGGTCAATAATGGCGCTCATAACCGGCAATTGGCGCTTGAATGTTTGGATGTCTGATCGCACTTCAAGCCACGGATGCGTCGGAGCGGAAGAATCTGCCAAACCAGCCTTTCCGGATTTCAGACCGGATTTCAAATAGGCGGAATGCAATTTTTCGATTTTATTTTGACGATAGTTTGTAATTTTCAAATAAATAATCCCATTGAGCAGCATTAAAATGACAAATGTGATCGACAGTTTTTTATGTCGCTGCAAGAGGGGAAGCAACTCAGACGTATTCATTTTATCCTCGTTCCGCTATTCTGATGCCAAAGCGTCCATGAGTTGTGTTCCAACGCCAGGGCGTCAGAACAAGGCGAATTATACTAGGCAAGTATATTATTCAAAAACTATGGCTAAATGCAGTTCCGGAGTACGAAAATCATATTTTTCGCATGTGTCCGAAGACTTGGAACAGCGGGCTATATCTGCGAAAGACCGTTCCGCTCCGCTCCACTTAACTTTCGCACTCCATAGTTACGATCACCATTGAATTTGAATAGGATACCTCGGCAAGGTCATAATTTGTGATTTTCAAAATCATGATTTCAGGTGCCAGGTGTCAGGACGTTGCCGCTAAAGACTGAAACCTGAACACTGAAATCTATACCATAGATTTGAATAAGATAATTCTACTTTGGTAACTTAAAAATAGCCGACCTGTGCGCTTGCTATCTGATGTAGGGTGGGCAACGTTTTTCCGCTGACCTTGTTTATTGCTGATACCAATGTGCAGCTCCGGCCATTTTTTTAACAATTATTTTTGCCCACCGTTTTTGTGTGAAATGGCAGGCATCGCCGATAAAGGTTGGCGCTGTATTCAATATCCGTTTCCGGCGATGCCCACCCTACATATTAGCTTACCAAAGTAGAAATAATCACAAAATGAAAATCCCAAATTACGGCCTTTGCAAGTACATCTGAAAGCCTGTAAAAGGGTAATTGAAAGAATCATCCGGTGTCATCATTTTCGGTCGCCACCGATAAAAGCGAGCATTTTATCTGTATGCAGGGCGATACCGATTTCATAGCCGATATCCGTTTCCGTCAGGCGACTACCAGCCTGTTTGGGGTCGCTTATCACAACACTGATAGCGGATAGGATACTGTTTTCAAATAAGTCAGTCGTATTTATTTTTTTCAAAAAAAGAGCGAGTTCATGTGTTGAGGCCACACGGCCTTTTAAGGTCAGTTTACTTAAATTATCAGAAACAGCAAAATGATTTACAATCATTGTCAGAGGCATCGTCATTTCCAACAGATCAAGCAGCCCGGTCCAAGAAACAATATCTTCAAGAATAATCCGATTCACAAGCGCACTTTTATCTTTAAGAATCTCGATTTCAGTTGCGGATAGTGTTTGTGCGTGCGTTTTCAGGCTCCGTCGTTTGGCTGCCTGCCGGATCAGATATTGGCGAGCCAATGTTTCATCATATTTTCGAATTTCCTTTTGCATGTTAATGTAGCGATATCCGTTTGTACTGGCCAATGCCAGCAATACGCTGATCATCACTATTAGCACGGCGTAATCAGTCCGTCGGTTTACTTTGGGCTTGGCAAGATTTATTATTATTGGGTTCATCGCGTTCCGGGGCCTTTTAATTTGGCGGCCCACATCTTCAATTTATCAAGCGGCGTTGCCATGGCAAACGCCAGGCTCTGCGCGGCGCCAATCGCTGTACTAAAATTGTTTAATCCCAATTTTTTATCAAGTTGCTGACAATGGGTATTCAGATCAATCAGTCGGGATTCATCCGGAATGTCGTTCTTAATGTTTTCAAGGCGGTTAAACAGCGGCTTCAATTTAGCGCGATCACCGATTTGGCTGCCAATATAGAGCGTTTCAATACGCTTATCATTATTTTCTTGGGAATAAAACTGTAAAGCTCTGTGAATATCTTTGAGATAATAATTTCTATCCGGACGCTTTTTTATTCCTTGATAAAACTTCAGTTGTCCGTTTTCGATGATAAAAAGGGTAAAAAAATTTTCAAACAGTCCGCTAAAGGCAATGACACCGGAGGTGGGCAATACATGTGTGTAAAAATTAAATTGACACAAGGCCGCCGGCGCAACTGTCCGGGTTTCAAGTTTCAGTTCGGAACATAGTGATTCATATTCTTTCAGCACGGCCTCAACACCGATGGCCGCCAATAGCCTTTGTCTTTGGGGGGCGGAGGCGTCTTGGGGGCGCTTCGGCCGGTAGTGGTCGATGCGTACGCTTGCAGGAGATAATTGAAGCGCTTTTTCCATTTCCCATGCGATCATTTCAGCTATTTTAGCATCTGTTTCCGGTAGGTTTTTGTAAGTTTTTATGGAAACTTTAATTACCTCGTTGGGCAGCGCAAGACCGATTACGGAACTTTTTCGATCCATCGGTTCCATAACATCAGAGATCGCCGTGGCCAATCTTTTAAAATCGGGAGCATTCGTTTTTTGAAAAGAATAGCGCAGTTTGTCCTGTGAAAAAGGATGATGCGCCCATCGCAACAGCTCCCATCCGGTTTTGTTCTTTTGCACTTGAACGGCATTTACGCATGACGGACTGATAGAAAGCCCCGTGTATATTTTATTAAATCCGATGTTCATACTCTTCATATCTTACGCTTCAAATTTTTAACAAACGTCACCCGATTGGCTTCAGTTAAAGTGGTCACTCCTTTCAGGACTTCGTTTAAAACGGCTTCCCTTAGAAAAACAGCGCCAGTTCTGGCCGCATATGTTTTAATTTTAGTCATTGAAGCTTTACTTATGAACAATTGTTTCATATCATCATCCAACTCAATCAGTTCAATAAAAGCCTTGCGGCCTTTAAATCCCGTTCCGTTGCACCGGGCGCACCCATTGGCTTTAAAAAGTTTTTTTTTCTGATGTGCAGAAGGGTTCAGACCATACGCAATCATCGCTTGGGCGGATAAAGATATCGGAATTTTACACGCTTCACAAAGGGTGCGAATAAGCCTTTGCGCGACGATACAATTTAAAGCGGACATCAGGTTATACGGTTCAACCCCCATGTGGATAAAGCGGTTGATCACCTCAAAGGAGCTGTTGGCATGTACGGTCGTAAAAACCAAGTGCCCGGTCAAAGCGGCTTGAATGGCAATTTGAGCGGTTTCCTGATCACGGATTTCACCCACCAGGATTTTATCCGGATCGTGTCGCAACACAGACCGCAAACCCCTGGCAAAAGTTAATCCTTTTTTTTCATTGACTTGAATTTGGGTGATGCCTTTCAATTGATATTCAACCGGGTCTTCAATGGTGATAATCTTAACATCATTGCTGTTAATTTCCGAAAGTGCTCGGTACAGGGTCGTTGTTTTGCCGGAGCCTGTGGGTCCTGTCATCAGGAATAAGCCATAAGGCGCATGCGTCATTCTTCGTATGCGGGTCAATTCCCGGGTTGGCAGCCGCATCTCCTCAAGTAAAAATTCACCATCGCCGGAATTCATGCTTGCGCTGTCAAGAATACGGATAACCGCATTTTCACCAAAAATTGTCGGAAGAATCGATAGCCGAAAATCAATGGTGCGATCGCGCACTTTAAGCTTGAAGCGTCCGTCCTGGGGCACCCGTTTTTCAGCGATATCCAGTTCGGACATCACCTTGATTCGACTTATAACCGGGCTTTGATATTTAACGTCAAGAGGGTCCGTCGCCTGATAGAGAATGCCGTCAATACGGTAACGGATAATCATGCCCTGATCTGAAGATTCGATATGAATGTCACTGGCTTTTTTGTTTATCGCATCAATAATGGTGGAATCCACCAGTTTGACAATCGGGTTTTCCTGCGCGTCAACCGTATCAATGCTTAACACCGCCTCCCCGGTGTCGGATGTCTGAACAAGCGGCAGACGCATATCATCCGATGCGCTTGCCAGCATGTCCTGGGAAGACTCAAATTTATCCAGCAACGTTGTAATCAGGTTTTTACTGGCAACTGCCACGGCTATGTCCATATTGAGCAACATATCCAGTTCGTTGGCAACTTTAAAAAAATTCATCGGCTCGGCAATGGCGATTTGCAGGCGATCCTCTTTTTGGCGGACAGGAATGAACTGGTATTGCGTCATCAAATGCAGAGGAATAAGCTTGAAAAGTTCCGTATTATTATTATTTTCAAGATTAATATAATCGCATGCATACTGGCGTGCTAATATTTGAGCTAACTGTTGGTCGTTCAAAACGCCCGTGGCTATACAGATTTGTCCGATTTTGCGTTGGCTGGAAATCGCTTTTTTATCAAGGATATGGTTCACTTGCTTTTCAGTCATGAAACCGAGTTCGATCGCCCAGTCACCGAATTTTTTGGGATCCGACATGTTTAATATCCGATTTTAGAAAGCGGTATTTAAAATATTGGGTTTTGCAAACCCTTTTAGGAACGCGGATTCAATAAATTGAACAGAAATAACGAAGGTTTTGGGTTCATATTCAAGGCGCATAATCGGGTGAGCATCTGAATGTCTATACTGCCATCTGGTGGGAGATAAGCCATCACAATTCAGAAATGCTTACTATTATCAGACGATTCTCCCCTCCATTTCCGAACACTTTTCAACAAAGTGAAC
>JAOZRC010000405.1 GCA_029940345.1 Desulfobacterales bacterium | reverse complement strand
TTTTCTAAATGGATTGTCAGGTTGTGTTTGTGGAAAAAAGAGTGTTCCCGTAAATCTTCGATTTCGGATTCAACGGCATCTCCTTTTAAAGCGATAATCACACCCTTTTCAGATAGGAGAGGCAGGGCTATTCGAATAAATTGTTTAAGGGAAGAAAAGGCGCGGCAAACGATGACGTCAAAAGGTTTCTGTAAATGAATTGCCAGGGTGAATAATTCAATTCGGCAATGAAACGCTTCAATAGATTTAAGTTGAAGCCCTCGAATCACATTTTTTAAAAAGCTGACTTTTTTACGCGAACTGTCTGCCAATGTGACATAAGCATCCGGACGTATCACCTTTATGGGGATTCCTGGAAAACCGCCGCCCGTGCCTACATCCAGAACCGATGCTTTTTCAGGAATTTGGGAAACTGCTGTGATGGAATCAATGAAATGTTTTATAGCGATATCGTGCGGATCTGTGATGGCGGTCAGATTAATTTTTTTATTCCAGCGCATCAGTTCGATGGCATGAAGCGCCATCTGATCAGCTTGCTGGCCAGTCACCCGGATGCTGACATGTTTAGCATTGCGAATTAAAAATGTTTTCCACTTTTGAGAGCCAAGTTGCATGATTATCTAACAATACTGTTCGGCATGGATACGCTAAGGATTAGAAATTAAATAACTTACACATATTAACAAAGAGGAGTGCAAGCTTCAGCTTGCGTCACGGGCAACGCAAACTGAAGTCAGCACTCCAAATGGGGGAAGTTATTTAATTTGCATTCCTAACTATCTGAAATCAGCATTTTGAGATTTGAAATTTATTTCCGTTGTAGCCATCCCTTAATTTTATCTTTCATATTCCGCATCGACGCCTTTTTCTGTTCAAACAATTCATATTCCACCGGCACGATCAGCAGCGTTAAAATTGTCGCACTGGCTAACCCGGATACAAAAGCGGTCGCCATAGGTGCCCAGGATATTGATTTATAGGGGAATCCGATGGCCATGGGCAGCAATCCCAAGATCGTCGTTACGGTGGTGATCAGCACCGGCCGCATCCGGGCGGCGCACGCTTCGATCACCGCATCTCTTAATGATCGTCCCATCCGCCTTCGGACGTTGATAAACTCGATGATCAAAAGCGAATCATTTACGGCCACACCGGCCAGACCGACAACCGCCATAAAACTGCCAACCGTGAAAACGGTGCGCGTGATAAATAATCCCATGACCACGCCAATGATAGCGAACGGAACAGCAGAGATAATGATCAACGGCTGAAAATAATCGTTAAATTGGGATGAAAGCACCATATAGATCAACAGCACAGCGATAAAAAAGGCAAAAAACAGGGAGCGAAAGGAGCGGCTGGTGGCTTCAAATTCACCGCCGTAGGATAAGGTGACATTTTCAAATTTATCGCTATGGGATTTGAACCAGGTACTCACCGCTTTTTGGACAACGCCAGAAGACAATTTGGCGCCCTCTTTGATATCCGCTGTAATGGTGATCGTGGGCTCGCCTTTATAACGTGAGCGTACACTGGCTTCACGCACATACTCTATTTTGACCAGGTCTCTCAGCAGGATTGGCGAGGCGCTGTGTTCCACCACCGGCACATCCAGGATATCCGTGGGTGAGGCGATGCCGATTTTGCGCGAATTGGCCGGATCGTCCGTGCGCGTCAAACGCACCATGAGGTCAATCTCTTCGTCAATCGTCCGGTATGCACCGGCATTATAGCCGTTCAAAGCGCTCGCAGCCATGCTGATCACCATGTCCGCTGACAACCCGTATTCAGACACAGCTTCCTGTTTGGGGATATACCTGACTGTCTTATGATAATCCGGACGGTCGTCTTCCACATCGGCCAGCGCTTTGAGCGCCGTCTCTTCTTTCATGAATATCATGACCGCATCCGCCGCTTGAAGCGCAGTTTCCATCGTAATGGCGGTTACGCGAATATTCACATCTTTTCCGGTGGGCGGACCGTCGCTCTCTTCAAACACCTTGACATAAGGTTTCTGCTCGTCGTTTTGAAATGCGGATGCAATATGTGTATCAATCTGTTTACGGATATAATCCAAATGCCGCATGGGATCGTTTTGCGGATTTTCAGGAAAGTCGCGGACTTTATCTTCGGGAAGCGTAACCACAATCTGGCCGAAATTATGGCCGTTATGACGCTGATAATCCTCGTCTTCATAAAAACCTGCGCTTCCGGAGGCGCTCTGAGCCTGACCCGGCCCACCGGACATAATGTTGCGCGACAAATCCCGCACCACGGTATCGGTTTTTTCGAGCGCCGAACCCGCCGGCAGTGCTACGGTCACATGGTAACGGAAATAGTTGCCCGGGAAAAATTGCACTTTGATCAATGGCATGATCCCGGTGGCTGAAAGAACAAGAATGGCTACGGAGGTGGCAAATAGCAGGAAGACGGATGTCAACGTGATAAATTTATGCGCCAGAAAAGTACGCATCAAAAAATGGTAAACTTTCCAAAACGGCGCGAACAGCCCTTTTCTCAGATGATGAAACGGGTCTTCATCTTCGCTGACCACATTTTCAATCTGGGGTTTAGGCCCCCAATCCAAAATATGGATCGGAAGAATCAGCAGCGCTTCGAAAAGGGAGGCGCACAAGGCATACGTGACGGTTTTCGGCACATACGAAAAAAATTCACCGGTGCTGCCCGACATGATCAGCATCGGCAAAAAGGCCAAAACCGTTGTGAGCGCCGAACTGATCACCGGCAGCATCACTTCCGCCGTGCCGTCAATGACCGCATCCTTTTTGGTTTTGCCCATCTGAATATGGCGGTAGACATTTTCCATAATGATAACCGCATCATCCACCATAATGCCGGTCACCAACACAAAAGCGAACAGGGCGATGGTGTTGAGCGAAACACCGGCAATGCGCATGATAATAATGGAACACAAAAAGGCAAACGGGATGCCGACGGCAGTCAGCATGGCGTTGCGGAAGCCGATGGTGACCCATAAAACGAGCAGCACGAGGCTCATACCGATCAGGAGGTTGCCGCCGAGCGTGTTGATGGAATCATTGATTTCAATGGTGGAATCCTGGTTTAAAATGATCCGGATGCCATCCTGGAGATGGGCTTTTTCAAACGCGGCGGTCGTTTCTTTAATCAGTTGCGTTATGGTAATTGAATTGCCGCGTTCCTCTTTGGTGATGTGAAGGCGTAGCGTGTCTTCACCGTTGACCGAAGGAATAACACTCGGATCGCGATGGCTGGCGCGCGCGCTGGTGACCAAATCGCGCACCCGGATAAAATTACCGTCACCGTCGCGGCGTACAATCACATTCAGCACCTCTTCCTGTGAATCAAGACGGTCACCCGCATCCAGCATATATTCCGTCAAACCGGTGCGGAAACGGCCCGTGGGGATTTTGGTGTTCAACGCGCGAATGGCATCCGCAATCTGGATAAATGTAACACCGAATTTACGCAATCGCGCCGGATCAACAGAAACATGAAATTCCCGTTCATATTCGCCTTCGATAGCGACGTTGCGAACATCCGGGATGCTCATAATTTGAGCTTTAAGTTCTTTGGCGAATAATTTCAGGCTGCGTTGAGGGATGTCGCCGGCGATATTCACGACGATAACCGGTATCCAGACATGGGTGTCCAGATACATAAACGTCGGTTCATCCGCGCCGTTCGGCAGTTCATCTTTGATATTCAGGGTGCGAAAGCGCAGTTCGTCATACAGGTCTTTGTAGTCGGAATCATCATTAAATTTTACCAATACGGAGGAGAAATTACGGAAGGAGCGCGATTGAATATACTCAACATCCTCCAAACCGTCGAGTGCATCTTCGATTTTGATCGTAACCAGTTGCTCAACGTCTTCCGCCGAAGCGCCATAATAGGTGGTGTAGATAAACACCTTACCCATATCAACGGTGGGCATGTTTTCCACCGGAATCGTGTACATGCTGAAAGCGCCGGCCACAACCAGGATAACAAAGACGACATTAAGAAAGACAGACTGTTTTATGGAGAATTTTACGACTGGTTTCATGCTGTGAGTTTAAAGCTTAAAGTTCAAATTGTCTGAATCAGAATTCACAGAATTAAAGAATGAACAGAATTCTGAACATTCTGCCAATTCTAAAGCCAGGCGGGCTGGTAAATTCTGATTCAGACAATTTTTTATTTTCTTTCCAATTCCGTTCCCACAGGAAGACGTTCATCTTCGGCAATGATGAAATCACCGTTGTTTTCACCCAGGATCAACACATTGATTGTCTCCTGGGTGGCTTTAACGGTAACGCGCGGATTTTCATAGCGGTTAACAATGGCCTCACGCGGTGCTAACACGCCTTGCGCCTCAATTTCAAACGATAAGTTAAAGACAAGTCCGCCGCGTTTTTCGCCCTTGTAATCTTTTAGCAGCAATTCGATATTCAGTTTGCGTGTTTTTTCGTTAAATTCAGGGTTGACCTGGTGAATTGCAGCCTTTACAGGCCGACCTTCCAATTGAGCGGTAAATATTTGGGGAAGCTTGCGGATAGCGGCAAATTCCACGCTGGCAACGTACAACGGAATCACCAGTTCACGATAGTCGCCCACTCTGGCCAAAGGAGCGCCGGATGCCACGATTTCACCTTTTTCAGCAATTTTTTCCAGCACGATCCATCCTTGGGGCGCATAAATCGTGTGACGGCGTTTTCTTTCACGCAGTTCCTGCAACGTAATTTCCAATGAGGCCTTTTCCAACCTGATGGCATCTGACTCCAACCGCGCCTGAGCCAGTTTGGTTTCAGCCGTGTCGCGTTCGATTTCGGCAATCCGGTCTTTTTTATGAAGGGTGTCCATACGAACGAACTCTTTGGCTAAAAACGCAACATTGGTTTCATTTTTTTTCAAGGATGTTTTAATTTTATTAATTGATTGCAACGTGCTTTGAATTTGAAAATCAATAAACGTGGTATCAATTTCAAAAAACGGCTTTTTCCCAATGGTCTGGCCAACGTCATAGTTAGTGCGCAGCACCTTGCCTGATACTTCGGATGACACCGCAATAGTGGTTTTACTATGCGTGTAACCTGAAATAGTAATCCCTTTTTGGGCTTTTCGAATGATCATTTTTTGATCAGCGTCAGCAAATCCGGGAGTGAAAAGGACTGCTATCAGAAAAAATAGAATTGGCCGCATCGCGGATCTCCTGTAAAATCATTAAAAATAAAATAAATATTTAAGTATAAGTATCTAATTTTGATTTTCAAGGATACTGATAGCATGCTTTTTTTTAGTCGTTTTATTTCTTTTCAGGTATAGTTGTCAGATTTTGGTTTGTTCTGGCACAAAAATTGCCTCCCTACCAAAACAACCGTTTTGGGGAAAATATGGCACAAATTGTTTATCAGAATAGCATAATTTATCCATATGGGGTGTTATCTGAGAAAACCTACCTTCGGGTGAAGATGTTTTCCCTCCA
>JAOZRC010001004.1 GCA_029940345.1 Desulfobacterales bacterium | reverse complement strand
GATCACTTCATAAGCGCTTTCTTTAAGATGACATGCAGAGCAATCACGCTTCAGACTGGCCATGGCTTGGGTGTGCTTGGCGTGCAGAAACGCGACCTGGGGCCGTTCCAGTTTGCCGAAATGCGCCAAAGTATCTATAACGATTACATCCGTGCGCGCCGTATCAGGCTTAACGACAGCTTTTTCAACGCCATAAACCGTAATCCCGCCAATTAAAACAAGAGTGACTGCGACAGCAAGTCCCCGCCATCGAATAAATGATTTTCCTTTCAGCATATTTCTATCCTTTATCCTTTATCATTTGATTGATTACGCCAAACATTGATGTAGCTTAAATAATCCTTAGTAATTAGTAAATGGGGATAATTGCGTATATTCAGTAATTAAACACTGTATTTTTAAGTTTCAAATTTTTCAACCTGTGCGGTTGGTATTACATGTAGGGTGGGCAACGTTTTATCATTCACTTGGTTCAAAGCAGATCATCAAGCCAATCGACGAACTTTGTTAAAGGAAACAGCCTATGCCCACCAGTAGAATGGTGGGCATAGGCTGCTTTCTTTAACGAAGTCTTTCGCTTTGCCTTTTCATCAGATATGAATCAATCGTGTAGCAAAACGTTGCCCACCCTACATTATGAAATCAACCGGACAGGTCGAAACTTTTTATCAATTCGTCAACCGTTGTAAGGTTAAGTGCATTTTTCGTTAGAAACGCATCCGCCAAACCGATGCGCGCCGCTTCACGGTACTCAGGCAAATCGTATTGGGTGAGAATGATAATAAACGGTTGCGGATATTTGTTCTTAATTTCAGTGGTAAGCTCCAGTCCGCTTTTATCAGGTAAGCGAATATCCATAAAAATGACATCCGGATGAAAGGATTTAACCTTCTCCATGGCCTCTGCACCATTTACAGCCACATCCAACACCATTGATGGAAACCGCTTGCCAAGCGCATCCATAAAAGTGTTTCTGAAATTGACGTTATCCTCTATGATCAGTGTTCGCAACATCATGGTATTTTTTAAACCAATTCCCTTAAAAGGTAAATGGGGTGTTATGCGTAATCCGTGTTAGCTGACTTGGTATTTATTGTTGAGATTCACTTTAGAAGATGATATACAATTTCGAAATTGATTGATAACCTGAATTTATCCTAATAGTAGGAGTTTAAGGCACAATGAAATATGAATTCATGGACAAAGCTAAGGAAAATTTGGCTGCGGCTGAAATTTGCTTTGAAAACAGGTTGTATAATGCCAGTGCCAACCGCGCTTATTATGCTGCGTTCCATTCAGCCATTTCCGCCCTTGCAGGCCGGGGCATAAAAAGGGAAAAGCTTAATCATAAATGGGTTCAGGCAGAGTTTAACAGTCAACTGATCAGTCGGCGAAAAGTCTATTCGGGTAAACTAAAACCCTATCTGATGAAAATGCAAACTGTCAGAAATGAGGCCGATTACGATAGTCAGAAAATCAGCAAGAAAGTGGCTCGGAGACAGCTTTCCAGGGCGAGAG
>JAOZRC010000404.1 GCA_029940345.1 Desulfobacterales bacterium | reverse complement strand
TAGTATATGCCCATTTTTTTGAGTATACAATAATAATCGCTCAATTTAGGTTATAATGAAGCATATCTATATGATATCCATCATCTTAGCAATACGCTGCTCAATCTGTTCCACTGTCCAGGATAGCTTAATCTGCATCGAAATCGTTCGACGCATGATGTCATCGGATTGCGGTAGCGTCAGATTTTCATAATCCGGGCAATGTTCAGTCTGTTGCGATGGCATTTTGGCCGCGGTGCGCCATTGTTTCAGATGATCCCAGTGACGGATATAGTGCCAATTGTTGGCATACCAATTGAAACAGCCATCCACGCCGGCTTCACCGAATTTATTAACTGCTGTCAGGGCGGCAGATTCATCGGGCAGGAAAAAAGAGAGAAAGGTCGCCGTATCACCGTCGGGGTCAGGGATGTGTCTGAATCTGATTTTATCCGATTGTGAAAGTGCTTCTTTAATTATTTTTTTGGTTTGGCGCTGTTTGTCCAGCATCATATCCAGCTTGCGCAATTGAGCAAGTCCGACGGCGGCATTCAATTCGCTGATCCGAAAATTGGTTCCTAAAATCAGGTGTGCTTCCAGCCCGCGATCATCACCTTTATGATCATGCCCATGGTCGGTGAAAGCGTCTGCATGGGTGTAAACAGCAGTGTCGTCGGTGACAACTGCACCCCCTTCACCACAAGTAACGGTTTTAACGGGATCAAAAGAAAAGCATCCCGCCTTTCCGAAAGTTCCCAGGGCCTTGCCGTTAAAAGACCCACCTAGCGACTGGCAGGCGTCTTCGATCAGAATAAGACCGTGTTGCTCACAAATCTGTCCGATATCATCAATACGTGCCATGGAACCGCACATATGAACGGGCAAGATTGCGCGTGTACGCGACGTGATGACAGTTTTGAGCACCTGGGGATCAAGGCACAAGGTTTCATCAATCTCGGCAAACACCGGAACCGCACCGGCGGCCAGCACAGCTTCAATTGTGGCGATGAATGTAAACGGCGGCACGATCACCTCATCGCCCGCACCGATTCCGCAGGCAACCAAAGCGGTGACCAGTGCGGAAGTGCCAGTGGCGCATAAATGACAATAGGATGCGCCCAGCCGCTTGACCAGTTGCTCTTCAAATGAACGTGCTTTCCAGTGTCCCTGTCGCATCGGTTCAAAGCCGTAACGAAATAGCACGCCGGTTTCCAAAACATCGTTAACTTCCTTACGTTCCTCATCTCCGAAAAGTTCAAACCCGGGCATTTAGTGAGCTCCTTGTGTTCAGGTGTTTATAGGCGTCAGGATTGGTAAAGACCCTTTGGTTTTTGAAAATTACAAGGATCTGGAAAACAATCGTTTTTCACTTTCACTCGCTGACGCCTGAATACTTCAGCTTTTAATTTTTTTTCTATCCGAGTCGCTTCTGGCAAAATAGGCGCCAAAATAACGTTTCATCGCTTCACGGGCATAATGCGCCGCCCTCACGCCGCGATATTTACCATGGGCAACCACAACGGAAACAACCAGATTCTCTTGCCCCTTTTTTTCCTGGGCATATCCGATAAACCAGTCTATATAAGCTGTTCGAGCTTTATTTTTAATCGAACCGGATTTTCCGCCAATACGGAGTCTGGAAAGCACCCGATCCTTCTTATAACCTCTGAATGCCTTCCGGCATGTTCCCGATTTGATCGTTTCTTTCATAATATCGGCCAAAACAACAGACGCATGCGGTGTGATCGCCTGATGAATCGGTGTAAAATGGCTTCGATATAATATCCGTCCGTTATGATCCGTTAACCGGTCTACAATGGTGGGCTCCAACAGTATTCCATTATTTAAAACGGCTGAAGCCATCAAAGCGCCGTGAAGTGGGGATATGGTGGTATCACGATTATACCCACTGGCGATTTCGGCCAATTGATAGGGTTCATTCGTGATAGAGATGACACTGGGATCAAAATCAAGTTCGAAACCGATATCACGATTGAAACCAAATGCTTTGGCATACTGTGTCAGAACCGCTTTACCTAACATTAATTTCCCGAGTTTGCCAAACACCGGATTGATGGACAAGGCAAAAGAGTCGCGCAAGGTTGTGTAATGTGTATATTTATCAGTTTTATCCTTCAGTTGCGATTTGTACAAGCTGTATTTACGACCATTATATTTCAGTTTGGAATCTGAATTCAGGTCGTATTTTTCGATAGCTGCCGCTGCTGTAATGATTTTAAAAACACTGGCCGCTGGGAATTTACTATCAATACATGGATTACCGGCATCACGATTTTTATTGAAACCCACCATCGCCAGAATCTTACCGGTATAAGGGTCCATCGCAACGAATCCGATCTGTTCTGAAACATACCGCTTTCGAGATGTGTATTTACTGATCTTATCCGATATGAAACGCTGCAAGTCGATATCAAGGGTCGTATTAATCAGATAGTTGTTACCGTTTACATCAAACTCAAAGGATTCTTTTTTCAAGTTTTCCAATGGGTGATTGCTTAACAGTCGCTGAACATCTTTTTTACCCAGTGCGGGTGTCACTTTATCCAAGATGTTTATCGAAGCTTCAGTTTTTATCGAAAGGGAATTGATAGGAACGTATTCATTGGCATTTCCGTTTAGCCCTCCCAGGATGGCAATCACAGACATGAAAATGAAGATAAAAACGGATGTATATTTAAATAAATTCAAGACGGAACGTTTTTTTGTTTCCCGCTTCAAAGCGCGCTGATACTCTCGCCAACTGGATTTTTCAAATAAGCGCTTATCGGTAATTTCTTGATAACGTTGCATAATTTACCCCTGATATGAAATTGTACGAGACCCTCAAAATATGTGTGAGGGTGTGAATCAAGACTGTCAGTTTAGGTTTCAGTGTTCAGCAGCAACGCCCTGACACCTGAAACCCGACGCCTTAGAGCCTGTTTGAAAAGTCTTTAATCGGCTGCAAAAGCGTGAGAGCGGTTCTGATTTCCACAAATTTCATGGCAATAGGCCGGCTATTCCCTTAAAATTTGCGAAAATCAGCCCTCGCTCTCACACTTTTTCGCTTCGATCACGACTTTCCAAACAGGCTCTTAGACAAAAAAGAATGAATTGGAGGGCATCCTTCATTTTACCCAAAAGTAGTTTACACTTTGTTGCGGAGTGCCAAACTTACAGTTTGGCGGTCGATAAACGGCTGTATTGGTAACTGCCAAACTGTAAGTTTGGTACCTCATCTTAAAAGTGTAAAACGACAAATGAAGGATGTCAAGTGGAGATTATCGGTTTACCAACAATCTTGATTTACACCTCATGCGGTCAACTCAGAGCTGTTCCCGGCTCGACAGGTTGGTTCGGCGTTGCCACTGTGCATTTGTCACCATCAACCGCGGCAATTAGCATCCCTTGGGATATATGGCCCATTATTTTGGCCGGTTTTAGATTTGCAACCATGATAACTTGTTTACCAATCAGATCATCAGGTGCATAGCTTGCAGCGATTCCGGCGATAATAGAACGTTTTTCCCCGCAGTCCACTTCCAACTGCAATAGCTTTTTAGATTTAGGGACCTTTCTGGCAGCTAACACGGTCGCCACCCTGAGATCAATCTTAGAAAATAGTTCATAATCAATAAGTGGTTTGGTTTTTAGCTCTACGGGGGAAAGTTGTTTTTTAGATTTCTTAAGAGATTGCACCGTATCTTTTTTGACGTCAATACGGGGAAAAAGAGCAATCGTCGGCTTTACCTGAACGTCTGAAGGTAATTCTTTCCATGATAAAAGTTGGTGTATATTGAGTAGCGGCATATCTGAAGAATCAGCCGATTCCATTCCGAGATGTTCTTGCATTTTTACCGCCGTCACCGGCATGATGGGCCAGATTAAACCAGAAATAATGCGCAGTCCTTCAAGCAAATTATAGATAACAAAGGCCAGTTGTTTTCTTTGCGACGGTTCTTTCGCCATGTCCCAAGGCGATGTCTGAACAATATATTTATTACTGTGGTCAATAAATTTCCATATTGCGGCCAAACCTTTGTGGAATTCAAAAGCATTTATTGCGTCAGCATATTCTTTAACTGCTTTGCGAGCATATAGCTGTAACCCCGGTGCCATCTCCTGTTCGGTCTCGGAATCTGTTGAAGGAACGCATCCGGAAAAATACTTATGTGTCATGGCTATCACCCGGGAAAACAGGTTTCCCAAATCATTGGCCAGGTCGGCATTGATTCGTTCTATCATGGCGGTTTCGTTAAAATCAGAATCCCGTCCGAAAACCATATCCCGCATCAGAAAAAACCGAAACGCATCAATACCATATTTTTCTTTGAGCAGAAGCGGATCAACAACATTTCCCAAACTTTTCGACATTTTGCTCTGGTCAATATTCCAATAACCGTGGACATTGAGATGCTTGTAAAGCGGAATACCGGCCGCTTTCAGCATAATTGGCCAGTAGATGCCATGCGGTTTCAAAATGTCCTTGGCGACAATATGCTGCGCCACAGGCCAAAATTTTTTAAATTGATCTCCATCAGGATAATCCAAAGCGGAAATATAGTTTAACAGGGCGTCAAACCAGACATAAGTGACATAATTTTCATCAAAAGGAAGTGTGATTCCCCATTTAAGGCGGGTTTTCGGACGCGAAATGCATAAATCATCCAAAGGTTCTCTAAGAAAAGCTAAAACTTCCTTTTTGTATCGTTCAGGGCGTATAAAGCCAGGATTGTCCTTAATATGGCTGATCAGCCACTCTTGGTAACGGCTCATCTTAAAAAAATAGTTGGTCTCTTTGATGCTCTCCGGTTTTTTTTCATGATCCGGGCATTTACCATCTTTAAGTTCACGCGGGCTGTAAAACCGTTCACAATCAAAGCAATATAATCCTTCATATTCACTGAAGTAAATATCGCCTGAATCGTAAATTTTTTGAAGAATTTGTTGAACAATGGCGATATGTGATGGGTCCGTGGTGCGAATAAAGGCGTTATTGCGGATATTTAGCTCTGGCCAAAGCGATTTGAAAAGTCCGCTGACCATATCTACATAAGATTGGGGGGTGATATTCTGATTGGCGGCAGCACGTACGATTTTATCACCATGTTCATCTGTGCCCGTGAGAAAGAAGGTGTCTGCATCGAATAGTGAATGAAAACGAGCGGCGACGTCGGCGATAATAGTTGTGTAGGCATGTCCCAGATGAGGTTTTGAATTAACGTAATAAATTGGTGTGGTTATATAAAATGGCTTTGCCATTGTTTCTCCTTGCGAGTTTCCCATTCGGCCCTTTGCCAAGTTTTTTCAATAACGCTAACACATTAAATTTAATATGTTCCGGTAGAACTTACTTGGCAAATATAAGTAATCTGAGCATCCTATATATAAGGTGAAAAGTAGTTTACACTTTCCTCGCTGATCTACAAGGATTAAATTTAGTAAGGATTTTGCAACTGTTATTCGGCATCCTTCATAATAGCTTAAAAGTAGTTTACACTTTCATGGGGAGTGCTG
>JAOZRC010001003.1 GCA_029940345.1 Desulfobacterales bacterium | reverse complement strand
TTCGCGAAATCTGTGAAATCGCCGATAAACACTGTGACGGCCACCTGCGCTTCACTACCCGTAATAATATCGAATTCATGGTGGACAGCAAAGATAAACTCGAACCACTGAAACAGGACCTCGCAAGCCGGAAATTTGATGGCGGCAGCTTGAAATTTCCCATTGGTGGTACCGGGGCCGGCGTTACCAATATCGTTCACACCCAGGGATGGATTCATTGCCATACACCGGCAACTGATGCTTCGGGAACCGTGAAAGCGACCATGGATGCCCTGTTTGACGATTTCGGCAAAATGCGTCTGCCTGCGCAACTGCGCGTCTCCATGGCGTGCTGTCTGAATATGTGCGGTGCGGTACACTGTTCTGATATCGCTATCCTGGGGTATCACCGCAAACCGCCGATGTTGGATCACGAGTATCTGGATAAAATGTGTGAAATCCCGCTGGCGATCGCCGCCTGTCCTACCGCAGCGATCAAACCGGCAAAAGTTGAAGTCGCCGGTGGAGAAAAAGTCAAAAGTGTGGCAGTCAAAAATGAACGTTGTATGTACTGCGGCAATTGTTACACCATGTGTCCTTCCATGCCACTAGCCAATGCAGAAGGCGACGGCATTGTGCTGATGGTCGGCGGCAAGGTGTCCAACCGCATCAGCAATCCTAAATTTTCAAAAGTCGTGGTTTCCTTCCTGCCCAACGATATGCCGCGTTGGCCGGAAATGACCGACACGATCAAACGGATCGTTGAAGCGTATGCTGCAGGCGCCAATAAATATGAACGTGTTGGCGAATGGGCCGAACGCATCGGCTGGGAAAGATTTTTTGAAAAATGCGAGCTTGAGTTCACCCATCATCTGATTGATGATTTCCGTGACGCCGCGTATTACACCTGGCGCCAAACAACCAACTTTAAGTTCTAATTATCAATTAACTGAACTGCCGGAACGCCTTTGGCGTTCCGGTACTATTTTTTTTCATAAAGAGGTTAAAAAATATGGATATTGAAGCAGCCAAAGAAACAATTCTAGCAACACTGAAGAAAAAATCCAAATCCAAATCCAAATTTTATCTCAAGGATTTCTACAAGATGATTCCTGATGAAAAGCCGCGTGCTGTTAAAAATGTGGTTAATAAGATGGTTCAGGAAGAACTTTTGGAATACTGGTCTTCCGGCAGCACCACCTTAATCGGACTGAAAGGCATGGGTAAACAGGCAGGCGCCGAGGATGAAAATTAACCTTTGCGGCCTTTAAGCAATGTCGGCTAAATAACTTTCCCTCTGACAATTTTCATGGTTTTAATCGTAATCTTAATCCCAATCGGGTTCATATTACGATTAAGATTACGATTAAGATTAAGAAATGGGAAAGTTATTTTGTCCTCGAACCTAAGCAAAGCATCCTTTCCCGCATACCCTTTTTAAACTGAAAAATATACACTGACAGCCGAAATGTATGGATGTTTCTAAAATCATTATTGCGGCCATGCGAGGCGGAGCGGGCAAAACCATCCTTTCCATAGGCATCA
>JAOZRC010000403.1 GCA_029940345.1 Desulfobacterales bacterium | reverse complement strand
GCGTATTACAATACAGCCTCCTCCCTCTAGCCTTGTGACATTAATTATCTGAAAGCCTATTTAACATCGTCGAGTCAGGATGATCTGATGCATTCTAAAAAAAACACTGAAAAAACTACTTTACCCCAAACGAAATGTATTCGTTGCGGCGTCTGTTGCCGGAAAGGCGGGCCGGCGCTTCACTATGAAGATAAAACGCTTTTTGAAAAAGGCGTTATTGATTTAGATTGCCTTTACACCATCCGAAAAGGTGAATTGGTTTATGATAATATAAGCGAGCGTCTGGAGCCGGCGTTATCTGACATCATCAAAATCAAAGGACAAATGCATCCGGATGACCCCAAAGGGACAACCTGCCATTTTTTTAAGTGGGAAACTGACAGTTGTGCGATCTACCTGAACAGGCCCTTGGAATGCCGTATTTTAAAATGCTGGGATGTGCGTGAATCCGCACAAATTTACAATAAAAACCGTCTCACACGTAAAGATATCCTGGGCCGCATTAAGGGCCTGTGGGAATTAATTGAAGACCATCAAACCCAATGTTCCTACACTAAATTTCGCGAACTGTTAATAAAGACAGATGCGGCGCAAAACAGTGATGACAAACATCATAAAATGATTGATGAAATGATCGGGTATGATAAACATTTGCGGGCTTTGATGATCCAGAGAAACTATTTAAAAGAAAATACACTGGATTTTATTTTGGGACGTCCGCTGACAGAGGGCTTGAAAATGCAACATTATTACCGGGTGTTATAGTATTTCAATTTTGGTTTATTCAGGTAGCGCCCAATAGCTGAAGCGCGGCCTTTGCTATTTCAGAAAAACCAAAATCGGATCAGTATGTTCCATTTAATTTCGTATAGGATCCAATCTGAATGTATAATATAAATAATCGCGTTATGTATCGCTTTTTGATCGTCATGACGATCAGTTCAACCATTGGTTTGCAAGCCTGGAGGACTCTTTTCAACAATTTTGCCGTGGAAATTACCGGTCTTGAAGGCGTCCATATTGGCGTCATTCAATCCGTGCGGGAAATTCCGGGGTTCCTGGCGCTTTTGGTCGTGTTCATATTGTTGTTAATCAGGGAACATCGGCTTTCGGCGCTGTCTATTTTATGCCTGGGGCTGGGTGTCGCGTTGACCGGTCTGTTTCCATCTTACATCGGATTGATCGGTACAACATTGTTAATGAGCTTCGGATTTCATTATTATGAAACCACCAATCAGTCACTCACATTACAGTATTTTGATAAAAACACATCTCCTTATGTTTTTGGCAAACAGCGCAGTTATTCATCTGCAGCCAATATCGGTGTTGGCGTTCTGATCTATTTGCTTGAGCCGTTTCTCAGTTATCTTTGGCTTTATCTTAGCATTGGCGGCCTTATCATTGTTTCCGCCTTATGGGGTTTTTCCCAGGATCCGTCCGCTCGTGATACGGTTCCGCAACGTAAAAAGATGATTTTCAGGAAAAGATACGGGTTGTTCTATTTTCTTACATTCATGGCCGGCGCGCGGAGACAGATATTTATCGCTTTTTCGGTTTTTTTAATGGTAAAGAACTTTGGGTTTTCGGTAAAGGAAATCACCCTTCTTTTTGTCATTAACAACATTATTAACTATTTTTTAAGCCCTTATATCGGTAAATGCATCATTCGATTCGGAGAAAGAAAAGTATTGTCACTCGAATATTTTAGTCTGATCTTTATCTTTATCGCTTACGCAACCGTGCAATCCCGTTTAATCATTGCATTACTTTATATCCTGGATCACATTTTCTTCAATTTCGCCATTGCCATTCGCACCTATTTTCAGATAATCGGAGACCCCCAGGACATTGCGCCAAGCATGGCTGTGGGCTTCACCATTAACCACATTGCCGCGGTGGTGCTTCCCGCCATTGGCGGAATCCTATGGATGACGGATTATCGCATTCCGTTTATCGCCGCCGCTGTTATGAGCCTGATTTCACTGGTTGCTGTGCAGATGATACCCACTCATAAGGTAAAGTAAATGCAAATGAATCTGGCTTTTGGCGATACATTGAAATTGGGTCTGAAATCCGGACTCAAAAAAGGTTGGGGAGGATTTTTATGGATGCTCAAAATTCTGATACCCATCTCTTTTGCAACGATGCTGATTGAGCAAAGCGGCCTGATCAACAAAATTGATTTCCTGATTGAACCGGTCATGCGCCTGTTAAGCCTGCCGTCGATGGCAGCTTTACCACTGATAGTCGGAATGCTCACCGGTATTTATGGTGCCATCGCATCTATGGCGTTCCTTCCGCTAAATACGGATCAAATGACGCTCATTGCCATTTTTGTTTTGATTTCGCATAACCTGATTCAGGAAGGCGTGATTCAGGGTAAATCAGGCATTCATCCGCTGCCGGCGACGCTTATGAGACTGATCGCTTCCTGCGTTACCGTCATTGTAGCAGCGCAATTTATTCAACCCGCTATGGCGGCTGACGTCCTTCACACCGCAGCGTTGCAACCTTCGACGGATTTTACGGAAGCATTTCAGCATTGGTGTGTTACAACCGGGTATTTAAGCTTAAAAATATTTATCATCATTATGGCGTTGATGATCTTGCTTGAACTGATGAAAGCTTTCAACCTGATTCGTCCGATCGTCAAAGCGCTCAACCCGGTATTATGGACAATGGGACTCAGTAAACGTGTCGGCATGTTATGGCTGACCGCAACCGTATTCGGATTGGCTTATGGCGGTGCCGTTATTGTTGAAGAAGCGAAAGAGGGTAATCTGACGAAAAAAGAGTTAACCAAACTGCATTTTTCAATCGGAGTCAATCATTCCCTGATAGAAGACCCGGCCCTGTTTTTATCGCTGGGACTCAGTCCATTCTGGCTCTGGGTCCCCCGTTTGATCATCGCTATCCTGACAGTTCATCTGGTCAATTTATGGTTCAGACTAAAAACAGATACGGCTTCTTCAGCGTGAATTAATAGACATTAATTATCTGACTGTCTATATAATGTATTTTGGTCGCAGTGAAACGCATCGGGTGTTTTCGCAAATCGAATCGTCCGGATTATGTCCGTTTAAGGAAGATGACTATATTAAAAAGCAATCAACCCTGACCAAAGGAGGACTCCCATGAACGCATACAACCCCGAACAGGCCCTGTTAGAAGCACGCCGGGAATTCGGCGAGCATGGCGGCGTTGCACCGTCCATTTCACGTTCCGCCACCTTTACCGTTTTGCACCCGGGCACCATGCCGGAAATATTCGAGGGTCTGAAAGGGCCGGCAGATGGCGGGTGTTTTCTCTATAGCCGCCACTTTAATCCTACTGTGGATGTGCTTTCCCGCTACCTTGCGGCCATGGAAGGGACCGAAGCGGCCATCTGTACGGCCAGCGGTATGTCGGCCATCTCCTGTGCGATTTTACAGATATGCAAGGCCGGTGACCACATTGTGGCCAGCGGGTGCATTTACGGGGGCACTCATGCCCTGCTCGAATCCCTTTTGCCGCAGATGAACATCACTACCACTTTTGTGGACATCACCGATATGGAGGCCGTCAAAAAGGCCATCACCCCGCAGACACGCATTATCTTTACAGAGACCATGGGAAACCCCACCCTCAAAATTGCCGACCTTCCTGTCCTTTCAGCCGAAGCCCATGACAAAGAAATCAAGCTGGTTGTGGACAACACCTTTTCACCGATGATCTTCACCCCTCATAATATGGGAGCGGATGTGGTGGTCTATTCCCTGACCAAATACATCAACGGTGCCAGCGACCTCATTGGCGGTGCCATTTGCGCAGATAAATCCTTTATCCTGGAGTTGATGCATCTACACACCGGCCGGGTCATGCTGTTAGGGCCTACAATGGACCCCCGTGTGGCTTTTGACATTATCCAGCGGCTGCCCCATTTGCCCATCCGTATGCGCGAACATAGCCGAAGGGCCAAGGCCATGGCGCAGATGCTCAAAGAAATGGGAGTCAAGGTGATCTATCCGGGTCTTTCCGACCATCCCCAACATCTGCTGGCCGAAAAGCTGGGCAACGACACTTATGGTTTCGGCGGCATCATGGCTGTTGACTGCGGCTCCCGCGAAAAGGCGGAAGCATTGATGGAAATATTGCAAAATGAAGAAAAATTCGGTCTCATTGCTGTGTCCCTGGGGTATTTTGACACGCTGATCAGTTGCTCCGGTTCGTCCACATCATCCGAGATCGACCTGGAAGACCAACAGAAAATGGGACTCTCACCCGGCCTTTTGCGTATCGCCCTGGGCTATACCGGCAGCCTTGATGCTCGCATGGAGCAGATGAAAAGGGCTGTAAAAAAGGTTCTGTCCGGCAGTTAAACAAAAAAATCGGCATCCTTCATTTACCAGTTAACACTTTGATTGAAATGTAGGGTGCTCAAAGTTATTGCAATTTTTCCATTTTACTGGCTTTGGTATATCGCAATCGTACATTGGGAAAAATTGCAATAACTTTGCGCACTGCTTAGAAGCTGAAAGCGGACGCTTCCGCAGCGGCGTCAATCCGTTTATTGATAACTTCGTCGTTTTTAGCGGAGTCGAGCTTATCTGCACGCTCCTGCTCTTTCCGTATCGCCCTGTAAGCCGCATCTTCCAGTTGCTTTACAAGTTTGCCAATGACATGCGCGATAGCATGATAGGTATCGGGTTGCCGCACAATATCGGCCAACGCCACTTTATGCGCTTTCGTCAGTCCCTGGCCCTCATCGGTAACTGGATATATCGCATAAATGCCATCGTCTTTCAGGCATTCCCAATGCTCCTTCCAATCCTCGGCTTTCCGTGAATCAGCTAATTCAATTCTTAAAATGACGGAGCTGATAGGATCGACGGTTACCAGAATCGATACGTTTTTTGCAAAAATTTCGTCACTAAGAAACACAACGAGTTTAATTTCATCAGCCTTAGCTGACAGCGTATTCGAAAGTAAAGCACCGAAATAATTCAAATATTTACTGACAGCGCCGACAGAAGAGAAGGATACGTCAAAGCGTTTCATAAGAGTGGAAATCGCTTCGATGCTGCAACGCCCTTCCATTCTTAATGACAGCATATAGGCAAAAGGCAGCCATTGATTAGTGACCTGTGCGATTGCCGGCGTCGCACTAAAGATTATCACACTGGCTGTAGCCCAAAAAGAGGCTAACATATAAACGAAGGTGCGGGAAACCATATAATATCTGGCTAATTCCGTGATTTCACCCCATTTTACGTTTTGTTGCGCCTCAAGGGCTGAATAGGCAATATCAAGACGAAGTTCCGGGGTTAAATCAGGTCGTCTTGTAAATTTCAGCCCTTTCGAAATCATGTCTGATGTGTGACTTTTTATATTCGTCATTATAACACCTCCGTGAGAGGTGTTCAGATATTTTTTGTAAGGTTAAACCTAACCGATTAATCATATTTTCGGCTATTTTTTTTAAAGTGTTAACTGGGAAATGAAGGATGCCTTTTTTGGCATCCTTCATAATAGCTTAAAAGTA
>JAOZRC010000402.1 GCA_029940345.1 Desulfobacterales bacterium | reverse complement strand
GAGCCTCGTAACGAGCAACTGATCAGAATGTGTCCCGCTTTATGTTGGTAGCCCATCAAAGCAAACGTTTGTTGCGTTGGACGCGAAGCGTCCGGGGCTACGTTCCCACGCGAAGCGTGGGAACGAGGAAATGGCCAAAGTTATGAACAAGCCCTTTTAATCAACCTCTCGCGGGTTTAACCTGCTCAATAAGAGCTGGAAATTTTTTCATACTCCTTTTTATATCTCTCCACCAGTTTCGGAAATCCTTTTAACAGTTTTTTCACCTCAACGACGTCGTAACTCTGCACGCTTCGATATAGATTATCGCCGTAGGTTATCAAAGGCTGCACGCGATATTCTCTGGCGACAGATTTCAGTTCTGTTGCAAACTGTTTCACGTCATCCATGATGACCATGCCGTTTATTTCCTCCCATTTGGGTAGAAATGATGTTTCCAGGATATGGATCATCTCCGGGACTCTTGCGTGAATTTTCGGCGTAAATGTCTCCTGTGAACAGATATCCACATCTTTAGTCAGCATCTTCGTATTTTCGGAAGACGGTTCCTCGAAAGTGTGTTTAAGGAACCGTGCCAGTTCGTGAACCAAATCGGTTTCTTTGATGGGCTTTTTTAAGTATCCGTCGCATAGGGCGCTGATCTCTTTTTCTGTATCTTTCATGGCCGCCGCCGTCACCGCGATGATCGGGATAGCCTTGGTATAGTCCCCGGCCTTGAGGATTTTCGTGGCTTCGTAGCCGTTCATGACGGGCATTTTCATATCCATCAAAATCAGGTCCGGGCGGCGGCGTCTTGCCAGATCGCAAGCCTCTGTTCCGTTTTCCGCCATGATGAATTCGAAACCGTAATCTTGTAAAAGGCCAATCAAAAGCATAAGGTTAGGCTTAATGTCGTCTACGATCAGGATCACGGCTTTATCGAAAATAATGGAATCGACGGAAATGTCAGTTTTTATTCCAGGCGTATCGGCAACCCCTGTTTTCCGTACATTTTTGAGCGTAACGGTAAAGGTGCTGCCCTGGCCCTTTTCCCCTGAAACGGAAATAACGCCCCCCATCATCACTGCAAGGCGCTTTGTTATGGCAAGGCCCAAGCCCGTGCCGCCATAAGTCGCGTGGTCCTGTCCGCTTTGCTGTTCAAAGGCGTTAAAAATAGTCGTTTTTTGATCTTCGGGGATGCCAATCCCGGTATCCTCAACCGCAAAGATGAAATCGACCACGTCGGAGATTTCATCATAAATTCGGGTTTTAGCGGTTAGTTTGATAGTCCCGGATTCGGTGAATTTGACGGCGTTGCCCACCAGGTTAAATAGGATTTGCCGGAGACGGGCTTCGTCGAGAAACAGGTATTCCGGAAGATTCTGATCGGTTTCCAGGACAAACTTCAGACCTTGATGTTCAATTTTCTGTGAAAACATACCGGCGATTTCCTTAAAAACGAAGACAGGGTTGATCGGTTCATATTTGAGTTTCATTTTTCCCGCTTCAATTTTGGAAAGATCGAGAATATCGTTGATCAACGTCATAAGCGATTTTCCACTTGCTCGGATCAGCGCTAAATATTGCCTATGCTGTTCATTGCGGATTTTTCCCTCCAGTATTTCGGAAAACCCTAAAATCGCGTTCATCGGCGTTCGGATTTCATGGCTCATGTTGGCGAGAAATTCGCTTTTAACGCGGCTGGCGGCTTCGGCGGCTTTCCGTGCTTTTTTCAGATTATCCGCCGCCTGCTTGCTCTCGGTAATATCTCTTGTAACCGCCACCGTACCTGTAAATTCGTCATCTATAAACATGGGAGAGAGCTTTGTGGAATACGAGAATAGTTTACCATCCGTCTCAAGCTGGTATTCAAAATCAGCTACACGCCCAGTTTTATTCCAGTCAAAGGCTTTGACAAATAATTTATCAATGTAGGGCGGCATAACTTCCGAATGTCTTTTGCCTATAAATTCTTCCGGAGGCTTCAGCAGTTCCTTACTGGCCGAAAAAAAGTCTATGAATCGGCTTTCCGTATCGAATACAAATACATAGTCGTCCATTGAAGTAAGCGTGCTGCGCAATTTACTTTCAGACAGTTTCAGATTCTCTTCCGCCTGTTTGCGTTCTTTGATTTCCCCAACCAGTTTCTTGTTCGTTTCTTTCAAAGCCAGGGCCATATTCTGGGTGGAAATTTGTTGCCGTGTCATTTCATCAAGGGACAGGGCAAGCTCACTGGTGCGTTCTGCGACCAATTCTTCCAGATGTTCGTGATGCCGGCGCAATTCATCCTCTTTCCACTTTTGTTCGGTGATGTCATGTCCACTCACAATTATGCCGGAAACAGACTCGTCAATGTCACGGAAGGGGTAGTAAGCCATTTTCATATAGCGCCGGCCTGATCCGGCAAAAGTAAACCAGACATGGTAATGAATCTCTTGACCGGCCAGGCAGCGGTCCAGTTTTTCTTTGATCAAGGGCCCTGACGGATCGTCTGCAATGAGCTCGGATACAGGATGACCGATAATTTCCCGACGAGTTTTTTTATGGGCTTTCATGTGAGCCGCGTTCACCGCCTGGTAAATATAATTCTGATCTATAAATGACATGTGATCGTTGGTGGCTGAAATGACATGTTCATATTTGCGCAGTTCTGTTTCCGCCAGTTTGCGTTCAATCAGCCGTCTTTTCGTCCGCTGAGAAATAAAGCTGATGGAAAAAAGCCCGAACAGCCAGATCAAACCATGCGTCACAGCCATCGACCTGATATGATTCTGCGTCAGGGCTTGGTAGGCCGACATGTCCACCGCCACCGCAATCCCTCCGCGCACATCCCCAACTTTATAGCCCTGGTCTCCGTGGCACTTCAAACAGCCTTCCTTTGTGACCATGGGACGCATCAATCGCAGTTGGTCGTTTCCGGCGGAAGGCACAATTTCAACCACCTCCCCGGTCCCGTCCTCAAAATGTTCCAGGGCCCTGCGTTCCCACTCATCCGGGGCATTGTCCGGGTTATTCAGTTTTAAGCTGGTAATATGTCCGCGAACACCATATAGCTCTGCATAATCCGCCATCACCTGGCGCATCATGAAGGCCGGATTGATCAAAGTCAGTTTTTTCCCCGAGGGTATGGTAATATCTCGCTCTGGAATATTTTTTAAATATTTGTTTGGCGGCATTTCTTCGGTCACGGGCACATAGACCCCGCCATGCTTTGTGCCCCATAAACGAAAGGCGAGGTCCTTATGATAGACCGTCAGCGCCTCTTTGAGGGCCAACTCCCTCATTTGCCAGTGTTCATTGCGATAATTCCATGCCAGGGAAGCGGCTATAATGGCGGTCCAGATCAGGACCGTGCTGATGGTATAGTGGTAAAGAGATATTAAATCTGTTTTTACAGTTTTCGGATTTGTCATGATGACTCCTTTGTGATACAGGATGCAGGCCTTCAACGGTCCGCCAAACCGGTAATTCGACAAACACATAGATTCGTAACCGTTCACTCCCCCTCTGAACGGAACGGCTTTTCGCTCTATATTATCGCAGCCATGCGTGTGTGTGTAGCGCGGGAAGTTGTCCCGCGTTTGTTTGCACGAACGGTTACATAGATTCTACATAGATCGGTTTCCTGCCTGTCTTCTTCCATAAGACGCCGGAAATCACAGCACTCGTCAGGCCTTCCTCATCGGATTAGCCTTCCGTCTTGCCCTTGCCGTGCAGGACTTCCCTGATCTTGCGGGATAGCTCCCGCATGGTGAAGGGTTTTTGAATGAAACCATTGCATCCGCGGTCCAATATCTCCTGTGCCTGGCCGTTGATGCTGTAACCGCTGGAGAGCAGCACCTTGATCTCCGGATCAATCTCCAGCAACCGCTCGTATGTCTCTTTGCCGCCCATTTCCGGCATGATCATGTCCAGGATGACCAAATCAATTTTATCTTTATATTTCTTACAGGCATCTATGGCTTCTTTTCCGTGCTGAGCTGTGAAGACGGTATAGCCGAGACTCTCCAGCATCTTTTTTCCCACCTTGGTGACTATCGCTTGATCGTCTACAAGAAGAAGCGTCTCTGAACCTTTGCCAGGCGCCATGCTTTCTTTTTGGATTGCTTTGGGCTTGATGACACCTGTATCTGTCGCGGGCAGGTAAAGATTGAAAGTGGCGCCTTTGCCCGGTTCGCTGTACACATTGATAAAACCGCCATGATTTTTCATGATGCCATAAGCCGAGGCCAGGCCCATTCCGGTCCCCCCGCCAATTTCCTTTGTCGTAAAAAACGGTTCGAATATTTTCTCACGCGTCGTCTCATCCATGCCCGTACCGGTATCCGTTACGGCTATCCCGGCATACCGGCCAGGTAGCTTGTTATATGGCGTTACATATTCCGAATCAAGCGCAATATTTTTCGTCTGAACATAGATATCCCCACCGTCAGGCATGGCCTGCCAGGCGTTGATATAGATATTCAGCAGGACCTGCTCTATCTGACTTTGGTCGACTTTTACGATCCACAAGTCCTTTTCATAAGTTTCGTGAATTTTAATCTCCTTTTTGGTCCGGCCGAACAACTCACTCTGGGTCTTAACGATATCATTCAAATCAATGGGTTTGACATCGTATTTACCGCCCCTGGCAAACTCCAGTAACTGTCTTGACAGGTTGGCCCCCTGGCGGACGCACCGTTCGATGTCTCCGAGTTTTTCATGGTGAGGATGTCCGGACTCCAGGTTATTACGCATGAGAGAGGTGTTACCCTGGATGGCCATGAGTAAGTTGTTAAAGTCATGGGCGATGCCGCCGGCCAATACACCGATAGCCTCCATTCGCTGGATTGCCTGATACTGCGCTTCAAACCGCTTTTTGGCGGTTATGTCCGTCAAGCTGACAACCGTGCCAATAGGTTCTCCATCAATTTCCCGGATCAAAGCAGCGTTTACCAGGATGTCCAGGGTGCGCCCATCCTTGGTCAGCCTCCGGGTCTCCAGGGTTATAAGGTTTCCGGTTTTATAAAGTTCATGAACTGAGGCGGCAGTCAGTTTTTTTTGGTCATCAGGAACAAAGGGGATGCGTTTTCCCTCCAATCCTTCCAGAGACCATCCGAAAACCCGCTCGAATGCAGGGTTGAAGTATTGCGCAAGGCCCTGTTTCTCATACACGACGATAGGGATGGGGCTGGCTTGAAAAATAGCTTTCAGCCTTGCTTCACTGTGGCGAAGGGCCGATTCTGTTTGCTTGCGCTCCGTAGTATCCCTGCCGACGGCTGTAATTGCGATGACTTGTCTGTTTTCATCCAATATCGCGGTGTTGAGCCAGGCCTGCCACCGCCATCCGTTTTTTGTCATGGTGCGTTCTTCAATACGGCTTGAGTACGGCGGACAGCAAACTTCGGATATGGCCTTTGACACGGATTCACGATCCTCCTCGTGAATAAGCGGCATAAACTTTTTCCCGATCAATTGTTCCCGGGTTTTACCGAACGTATCGCAGTACGGCTGATTCACAAAGAGAAGCCGGCCATCGGTGTCGAACTTTACAATCAGGTCGGTCTGGTTTTCCACCA
>JAOZRC010000401.1 GCA_029940345.1 Desulfobacterales bacterium | reverse complement strand
GCAATTCCTAAGCGGGCATGCACCATGGGACCGAACCGCGTATCCGAAATGAACCATTCACCGCAGGTTTGAATCGGAAAATCAATCGCCTGTTCGGGACAAAGATCGACGCAAACGCCGCACCCTTCACACCCGATAGGGTCAATGCGGAAATCATCGCTGACCGCATCGAACCGGCATAACTCCTGGCAAAGACCGCATTGGGTGCATTTTTCAGGCACGATTTCGGCCAGGCCGCCCCCCATAAAATCGGTGCGCTGTTTTATTTCCGGATTCATCAGCAAATGCAGATCAGCGGCATCCACATCCGCATCGCAAAGCACCCGGTTTTGCGCCAATGATGCAAAAGCGGCGGTCAGGCACGTTTTTCCCGAACCGCCTTTACCGCTTATTACAACCAATTCTTTCATTGCGATTGTCCTCCTTGTCCGATGAGGGTTTCGATCTGTTGATATAATCCTGCAAATGCGGCTTTCCATTCCGGCATAACGTTATAGATCAACTGGCCTCTTGAATAGGCTTCGGCGATACGACGGTCAAAAGGAATTTCCATTAACACCGGTATATTTTCCTGTTCGGCATACGCTTTGACGCGATCATCTCCCATATCAGCGCGATTGATCACCAGGCCATGGGGAATGCCCAAAATTTTGACGGCTTCCACAGCAAGTTTTAAATCGTGCAATCCGAACGGGGTGGGTTCGGTGACCATGAGAACGAAATCGGTTCCGCGCATCGCCGTGATCACCGGACAGGATGTCCCGGGCGGCGCGTCAATGATATTGATTTTATCCGAACGAACAAAGGTGCGCACCTGTCTGATCAATGGCGGCGACATCGCTTCACCCACCCGCAGACGCCCGTTAATAAAAGTGATTTCACCTGCATGTCCGGCTTCGGTCACTCCCAGTTCGCGCCCGGTTTCCGTTATCGCATCTTCGGGACAAACAGCGACGCAACCACCGCAGCTATGGCACAATTCTGGAAATGTCAGAACCGTCTCACCCACAACAATAATGGCTTTGAACCGGCATATCTCGACACATTTGCGGCAATAGGTGCATTTTTCCTCATCAATCAGCGGAATCGGCGTGAAAACGGTTTCCGTCTTTTCTATCTCCGGATTAACAAAAAGATGGGCATTGGGCTCTTCCACATCGCAATCCAAAAGAACCGCTTCAGAACCGATCGCAATGGCCATATTCGTGGCCACAGTTGTTTTGCCCGTACCGCCTTTACCGCTGGCAACACTGATAATCATTTGCCTGAATCTCCTGTAAGTAATTATATTTGCATTTTTTCGACTGCTGCTGTTGCTATCAGATGTAGGGTGGGCAAACGTTCTTCCACTGACCTAATTTATGTCTAATACCAAGGTGTGGCAGCGAAAATTGTTTAAAGTAATTATCTTTGCCCACCATTTTTAGGTGAATCGGTGGGCATCGCCGGCAAAGATAGGCGCTGTATGCATAATCAGTTCCCGGCGATGCCCACCCTACCGCTAATTGTAACCGCACAGGTTGCTATTTTTCATAAAAACAGCTAGGTTTTGAGACCTCAACGACACCTCGTCTGATCAACCGCTTGTCAAACCAATGACTTCTCGCAGGCGTTTGAGAATATCTTCAGCCTGCGCTGCGCCGGGACGCACTGGCAACTGCGCCAATAAGCCGAGGCCTTCGCTGGCTTCATGAAATTCATCATGCGACAGTGAACTGACTGCCGCGCAGTTTATCATGGGATTAATTCTAATCACCTTATCAGCCAATTCAAGCCCGGTCATATCATCTGGATTTTCATCGGTGATCATTAAATCGTATTTTTGGCCAGCGACTTTTTCCAAAGCGGCGGTGCCGGATCGCACCTGTAAAACGTGAACATCATTATGTTTGGCAAGCGCCGCCGCCAGCGTTGATAAAGAATCATCATCCGAGCTTACTAACAACAGGTTAATCATCAGTCACTCCTGGATTGTTTGGTTCTTTAGAATTTCCGGCAAGTGATGCAATCCGCTTATTGATCAGATCAAGGGCGTTTTGCATCGAATCAGCCTGTGTTTTTAAGATATTCACTTCATCTTTAATATCCATCTCAAGATTTTGGACGTTGATAGGGTCATCAACCGGCTGGCGTTGAAATGCGCGCCCTCGGCCGAAACCGTATCCTCGGTCGTCTTGGCGGCCTCCCTGGAATCGGCGACCCCGTCCCAAACCTCTGCTATAATTTACGCCATACCCTTCTCCATATTCGGTATTGGTGGGATTACAAAGACCTCTTCGTCCGCCGGTCATCGCACCAGCGCCCATGGGTCCGGTTCTGTTAAGTCCTGGCATGATATCAGCCTCCTTTCTTTATAATACTGTTATTAAATCTGATCCTGTTTTAGGTTTTATTGCCGCGCCTGCGACCCTGACCTTGACCCCGTCCCTGTCCGGTGCCATTGCCTCTTCCGCGTCCGCGACCTTGTCCCTGGCCAGTGTTCGACGCTTTTGAGCCGCCACCCTTACCGGGTTTGCATCCGCCTTGACCTCTTCCGGTTCCCGCGCCCTGTCCTTGCGGGCCTGTTTGGTCTTTTGCTGGCATCTTTATCACCTCCTTATTGTTTCTGAAATACGTGTCCGACCTTAGTTTTGAACCCTCTTGCCGACGCTGTCGTCTTCTGCATTGGCATCCGGGCATCAAAAAGGCCGGTGTAATCGGCATTGCCTGGGCGTAAGTTTTTAATACCTTCTCCACCCGTCCAGTAATAAAAGGTATCAGTCGGACGCCGCCAGCTTCCAAAAGCATCGCCGGCCGCTGTGAAATCGCTCCACAAATTAGCGTCGTCACATGCAGTTGCGCTAACCTTTCGGCTAAATTCGATGGCCTATCCGGATCGAAAGACGCAAACTGACGGCTTTCTATTTTAGAATCGCGGATTTCCACAATCAAAAGCATACTGGCAGCGTCAAACACAGGAGAAATTCGATTTGCCCATACCGTCAACGCTGTTTTCATTGCACCCAGACCTCCTTTACGATTATTCAATGCAAAAGGCGTGCCATAATTCCAAATATGATCGACAATCAGAAGAATAATTTTTAATTACAGGATATTATAAAAATTTATTTTTTCTTTTAAAAAGTAAAGCGAAAAAATAGGGTCTCACAATTGCAATGCTTTGCAACGGTAGTTTTGCAAATATGCGACCCTGTGCCAAAATAACCGTTAGCGCTATAGATTTTCTGATAATTAATGGCACTAACACACCACCGTATATATCCCGCCGATAATGCGGTTACATTGATTATCTGAACGTTTATATCTTGTCAAATAACTTACTTGTGATTATTATTGTATTTAATTCTGCTTTGGCATTTTAAATATATAGCCTGTTTCATTGATAATTAAATCTAAAAAATGTCCATTTAGTTGAACTTTACGATCTGTGCAATTCATTCAGAACCGATTATACAGGATACTTCTGAAATAGCATCCTTAATTCTCAAAGAGGACCGCTTGATAGCGCAAAAACAAATGATTGGATAATGGGCATCCTTCATAATAGCTTAAAAGTAGTTTACACTTTCATGGGGAGTGCTGAACCGAAGGTTTAGCAAAGGCCAGCGTAAACGCTAAACCTTCGGTTCAGCACTCCTTTAAAGTGTTAAGCGGAAAATGAAGGATGACGGATAATGAACATGAAAATGTTAGCCGGTACCAATGCAACGCTCAGTTTCTACAAAAATTGGCTGCATATTCTTGATGAATTGAACATTGGCGCATTCACTGTTGACCTCAACCGCAATATCACGGCTATCAACTATTGCGGCCAGGGTCTGATGGGACTGCGGGAAACGGAGGTTTTGGGTAAAGATTGCCGGGAAATCTTCACCGGTGTGCCCTGCATGGTCACCTGCCTGTTTCAAAAAAAAAAATGTCCTCCGGCACAGGAACCGAATATTTTACTCAAAGATGAAGATGAATCCGAACATTTGATCTCACGGCTGGCAACACCGATTTATGATGAGGCCCGTAAAATGATCGGTTGCTTAACCATCTTGCAGGATCATTCCCCGATTATCGATCTGATCAACCGGGTTCACTACGAGGAGCGCAGTTCTAAAATGATCCTGGATAATTTGGATGTGGGTGTCTTTACCGTTAACCGGGGCGGACTGATCACCTTTTTCAACACTGCGGCTGAAAAAATTTCGGGTTATAGCCGGTGCCAGGTTTTGGGCAAACCATGCGCGCTCCTATTTGGCGGAAAGACCCCATCGGAAGCCGTCTTGTTGCAGGAATCTGTTGACACAGGGGATTTGCGCAATAGTCAACAGGGCCGGATCGTCACCAATGAGGGGGCATCCGTACCGATTAAAGCGCATTATATGGCGCTTCGCAATGAAAAAGACGCCATTGTGGGTGGGCTGGCCACATTTCATGACATGACGCTGGTGCATCAACTCCGTAAAACCATTCGCGAACGTTACACATGTTATGACATGATCGGCAAAAGCCCGGCCATGCAAAAAATTTTCAATCTGACAGATGTTATCTCGCAAAGTGATGCCACCGTTCTGATTGAAGGGGCCACCGGAACCGGTAAAGACCTCTTGGCTAAAGTTATTCATGCGGCCAGTCACCGGTCGGTTAAAACAATGGTAAAAGTCAACTGCGCCGCCTTGCCGGATAATCTCCTCGAATCCGAGATTTTCGGATATGTCAAAGGCGCTTTTACCGGTGCCGACCGGGATAAACCGGGGCGCTTTCAAGAAGCCGAAGGCGGTACGATTTTTTTAGATGAAATCGGGGATTTGCCATTAATGCTGCAGGCCAAGCTGCTGCGTGTTATCGAAGAGAAAGAATTTTATCCCCTTGGCGCCCGCCATATAATGAAAGCGGATGTTCGCATCATAAGCGCCACCAATCGCGGTTTGGAACAGTTGGTTGCCAAACGGCTTTTCCGGGAAGACCTCTTTTATCGTCTGAATGTGTTGCGTATCGAACTCCCATGCATAAAAGACCGACGGGAAGATTTACCGCTCCTGATTCATCATATCCTAAGACAGGTATGCGCAGCCAAAGGCCGATCGTTAGCTAATATATCTCACAGAACGATGGAAATTCTGCTCAACTTTGATTATCCCGGCAATGTCAGGGAGCTTGAAAATATCCTTGAACATGCACTGATCGTATCCAAAGACGACGTCATCATTCCACAGCACCTACCCGAATACCTGCAAAAAATGACGGGGGCGTTAAAAGCGGCCAAGCCGAACCGGCATCCCAATGAGAAACAAAAAATCCTGGAGCTGCTTCGTAAGAATAACTGGCACAAGGGTAAAACAGCCCAGGCAATGGGAATAAATCGTTCTACTTTATGGCGTAAAATGAAGCTGTATGAGCTCTCTCCTTGACTGGACAGCAGAATAAAAAGGATTTTTTCGGATTAAAGATAACCATGCCAAAAAGTTAAAACCGGTTTTTTCCGAACGGGTTTATTTGTTAAGAGTCTGTTTGGAAAGTCGTGATCGAAGCGAAAAAGTGTGAGAGCGAGGGCTGATTTT
>JAOZRC010000400.1 GCA_029940345.1 Desulfobacterales bacterium | reverse complement strand
CGATAGCATGTATTTTTTACCTTGCATTTTTCCACCGGTTCCATACTGCCTATCAGGGTCTTTACGTGTTCTTCCATCATCAATTAATAAGCTTTGTTGAACAAGACCGGCGGTAAATACTTCATCAATATATTTTTTATAAATCCACGGAGCACCGAACCAATAAACCGGGGATTGAGTGATGATAATATCCGCCCATAGGTGCTTTTGCACTTCTTCGTTAATATCATAGCCTTTCTCAATATATGTTCGTTTCACTTCACAGCCTTTGGCCTCGAGCGCTTCGTTCATGACTTCAGCCATAGTTTTGTTCAGTTTACCTTCGGAAAATCCTTCATAAAATTGATGCGCGTTGATTAATAATACTTTTTTCATAAAAACCTCCAAGTTAAAATTATGTTATAAATTATGTCATAAAAATAAATTCTTCATTCATAAGAAACAGGGTCATTTCCCTGGCCTCGCATCAGTTTTATTATCAATTCCAGACAGTAATTCAGCAACTTTCTGTCTGACTTCCGGCACCGGGTCTTGCAGTGTCTTCCGCAATGCCGTCACTACGCTGTGGTTGCAGGTTTCTATAGACAGGGCATTGACAGCATCAAACCGAACATCCTTGCATTCGTCATTTAGCAAGGTGATTAGCTCCGTAATCCGCTGATTGCTCAAAGTTTTAGCAGGATGCGCTGATTCGGATCGTATAACCCGGTTGAAAGATTCGGTTTCGGAAGCGACACTTTGGCTCCGATATGGATTATCACACCAAATAGTCACCGGTGACAGAAGCAGCAGGGCTGCCGCAATCAGTATGGCCACAGCCACTCCGGTATGTTGACGTATCGGTTTTCTATCTAATTTCGGATCCAGGATGCACAACAAACGATCTTTGAGCCCGGACCCTTCGGAAATTGCCGCTTCCTGCCATAACGGATTACTGAACGCCCCTAAATCGGCGGCAACCGCCATCAATTGGGTGGCATACGCCGACGGTTTGACACCGGCGTTAAGGACCGCGTTGTCGCAGGCGCGCTCACGCTCTATCCGCAGTTGACGTACGATCAGCCACACCAGCGGGTTGCACCAATATAATATCAAAGCGATTTTTGCCAGGATTTCAATTAGGCTGTCCCGGCGTCTGATATGGGCCAACTCATGCGAAAGTACGATTCTTAACTGTTGGTCGCTCCATTGATGCGAACTTTGCGGCAAAACCACTTTGTTCCGGAAGACCCCACTGATTATGGCCGTGTTTAATTCCCGACTTTGATACAATTGAACAGTGCGATCGATGTCGGCTTTTTTACAGAGTTCTTTGAATAATGCCCTCTGTCTATCACCACGAAGCGGTTGCGCCTTTCGTAATATCCATCGCAGGCTTAAATCACCCAGAAGCAACCACAACAGACAACCGATCGCGCCTGTTAACCAAGCTGAAAGGAACCATAAGGGCCATCTCTGCAAGGCGGTCAGCTCTTTGGATGGATTTTCAGTCAGACCCTTATTCAGATCTTTATCAGGTGCGACTGACTTCTGGCTCGCACTAGGAAGGCCAGTTTGCGCGCTGCCTTGATTGACTGCCGCAGCCGGATTAGGCAATAGCGGAACCCGCCACTCAGGTGTGATTATCAACATGAGCGGCAGCAGCACAAGGCCGAAAATAACAATATTCAGAGCCAAGCTGTGAAACGATGCAGGCCGATATCGGAATATTTTCAACATCAATCCGCAAATCACTAACAGCACAACACTCTTGACAAAAACATCTATGGCCAGTTTAGTGAATGACACCGCAAAACCCGGATCAATTTCCATGGCTATCGCCCCTTTCGTTCAGACGCCTCAATGAGGCTGACAATCTTTTTCTTTTCTTCCTCTGATATGTTGGCCTCGGATTTTTTTAACAGCGCAATAGCGGCCCTTCCCGCCGAACCTTTGAAGAAAGTGTCCAGAACATGCGCCAGGGCAGACGCTCTGGCTTCCGCTGCCGGAATCACCGGATGGTAGAGGTAACGGTTGTTTGCCTCCCGCTCGTGATACAGATAGCCTTTGTGCTCAAGAATGCTCATCAGTTTACGAACGGTTGAGTAACTCGGCTTGTCCGGTAATTCCGGAACAATATCGGCAGCGCACGCGGATCTGCGTTTGTAAACGATATCCATTATCTGCCGCTCCCTGCGGCTCAGTTCGCTGATTAATGATTTTTGTAGCATTTATCCTCCGATCTATACGAATTATTTTATATGCGAATTAGTTAGCACAATCGCCAATTGATTGTCAAGTGATAATGCGAATTTTTTCACGGGCATCGGCTACCAACATAAGGTGGGTCAAATGAAAAGCAGAAAGGTATTCCGCTCCAGGATATGCACCAGCAAAAAATCCTCAGGCAGAACAAAGAGCTTGAGCGGATGGTTAAAAAGCGGACTGCTGCGCTGGAAGAATTTGAAAGAAAGTACAAAACTCTGGTTGAGGAGATCAATGACGGATACGTGGTGATCCGGGATGGTGCTGTTGTTTTTGCTAATCAGGCCCTTTTGCAGGATGCATGGCTACAGCCTGAAACAGGTGATAGGGAAACAATTCGTAAGCTTTGTAAAGGATGTAGACCAGGCACTGGCGCAGGATATCTATTCTGGCAATGAAAAAAATTTGACGGCCCAGGTATATGAATACAGACGGTTGAAACGGTCAGGCGAATCATTTCCCACGGAAATCCAGGGCAAAACCACCCGTTACGATAACAGACTGTCCAGTATCGGTATTTGCAGGGATATTACTGAACGGGTAAAAATCGAAAGATTGACAGCCTGGAACTGGAAAGGAAATGTCCGGGAACTTGAAAATACAATTGTTCAGGCTTTGTCGGTGGGTACATAAAAATATTTAATCAAATGAAATCCCGCATTTTGGGCACGAATATCGGGAGCATCCGCAAGATACACCTTGGCGTTGGAATTCAGCTCAAAAAAACGTTCAAGACCACCGCCATGGTCAAAGTGATGGTGTGACAGAACCGCCACGTCAACGGAATCAACCTTTACAGACAAATGTTCCGCATTATCGACAAATGCACCTGAAGCCCCCGTATCAAAAAGAATCGAATGACTATTAAACTCAATATGCAAAGATAAACCCCATTCTGAAGTAAGGCCCGGTTTGGTGGTGCTCTCTCTGTTTTCAATCAAGGTCGTTATTTTCATGTGCCGATCCTTCCTTATGCTACAGCGTTAACGCCTTGCATCTGAGGCCGAAAAATTGGCGAAGACAATTTTTCGGTCCTTAGCATGCAATTGTCACGCTGCTTATTTTTCTCCGAATTCCTCCACCCCTGTTGACTATTCGCCTAAATGTATAATTTTGTCACGTTCAATACATACCATACTGCGGCCACGAGCAGGTTGAATCATTTTTATACGATACGTTTTCCCAGAGGAGCATCCGGTCCATCCTGTTCTTTCTTTTTAGCCAGCATGTCGCTATCAAAACGCCGGGTAATCATAAGCATGCCCAGTTCTCCAGCGCGGGGCCGAAAAATAATAGCATTGTTCCATACATCGGTTTTGGCTGCCTCAAAATCAGTAACCCTCACTGGGTTCAGTTCATTTACATCCAAGTCGGCGCTTAGCATGTTGTACAACTTATAATACGTATGTCCATCTCCCAGAGTATGATTCATGGAAACGACAAGTGCAAATCCGGGTAAAGCGATAGTATGCTGCAACGGCATGGACTGATCACTTTCCTCTGCTCTGGCTTCAATTGGCACAATCGCCACCTTGAACAGCACCTCATTTTTATCAGTTGCCGGTTTTGACCGTGCGCACCGGACAGGCAACAAACTGCGCACGAGTTCTTCATACGACATGTCGAGCGAAAAACCCACATCTCCTGACTTATACACAGCAAAGTGCTGATCAATCACACTCTTGGTCTCAAAGCTCTTTGAAAAAGCCATCGCCACCACACTGTCTGCTGTGTCCTTCTTTACAATCCTTGATGTGAGCCAGGGATTTTTCTTCAACATACTGGCAATGCGGATGCGCAAAAACTCAACCGGAGCAGAGCCTTCGTATAATGTCACAGTGGTGACAGGAGGAAGATGTGGATTTGCTAATTCCCATTCGGTCAATTTCAAAATTTCTTTTCCTTCAATAGTCATCCTGTGATTCCTTTGTGCGTGTAACGTGTGAGCTAAGGTGCGCGGTTCACCGCGTCGCCTTCAGCGCCTTATTCGGTCTTCAATAATCGGGCCATTTCGCATCCTGCCAACAGGAATGACCCGGTTCCATATGTTTCAGAGTCTTCCCGTCTCAATCGCTGAGGCTGATCTCCAACTTGCTGGACCCAGCCCAGTTTACCATTGCCTTCTACAGCGCTGCACAATGCGATCCAGCCTTTTTCGGCGACAGGCATATACTTCTCGCGGGGAAGCAGCCCCTGGTTTATTCCCCAGGCAAAGGCATAGGTAAAGAATCCTGTTCCACTGCTTTCTCCTCCTGGATATGAATTCGGATCCAGCAAGCTCGCTCGCCAGAAACCATCATTTTGCTGAAGAGAAGCTATCCTGGTCGCCATCTGTTTGAACAATGCAACGTATCTTTCTCTGTGAGGATACTCTTTCGGCATATGTTGCAGCACACGGCACAGGCCTGCCAAAACCCAACCGTTGCCACGGCTCCAAAAAACTTTCTTGTTGTTCTTCTCCCGCTTTGAAAAGAATCGTTTGTCACGGTAGTATAGATGTTCTTCAGAATCATACAGATGATCCGTTGCGTCCCACCACATAGCATTCATAAAATCAAGATACTTCTGAACCCCTGTTGCAGCAGTGAGGCGCACCAGTGTTGGCGGTGCCATGAATAAGGCATCACACCACCACCAGTCTTCTCGACCTTTTTTGGGTGCAGCCATAATATTGTCGAATGTTTGTCGAATGGCAGAGATCATCCTGAGTTCTTGTTTGAGAAGATACAGCTCAATATACGTTTGGCCGATACAGTGGTCATCAGCGTGACGGGGGCGCTTTCCTGGACACCATTGATTTTTTTCGCCCATTCTCACCAGAGTTTCCAGATACTTCTGGTCATTAGTAACCTTATAGAGCTCCAGAATTCCGGCAAACAGTGGGCCATTATGCCAATCGGTATCTTTGTGCCTTGGGTGAGCGAGCTGCCATGAAGCCACCTGTTTCATTATTGTGACAACTTCATCCCGCGTGCTCTCATGAGACGCCTTATCAACAGTGGAAACCGCTTTGGCTGCAATAACCGCAAGTAGTGCAAGAGATAGTATGCGCCATGTCTTCATATTTCCTCCTTTCACACGACCGAACGTTTAAATCAGCGGCGCGGTTTTTTGCGTCCGCTGGATTTATTTGTTATGTGATTTCGACATAATCAAGTATCTTGGCACTTTCGCTTTGTATTGTACGTAGGCATTGCCATGCACACAATACAAATATTTTTCTTCTTTCATTATCATTTTATGTACAAATAGAAATCCTAATATTGAAAGTCCAAGCAGTATTGAATTTTGCAGAAGAACAGTATATGCA
>JAOZRC010001002.1 GCA_029940345.1 Desulfobacterales bacterium | reverse complement strand
TTCTAAAAAGCGGATGGTCATCTACCAGAAGGACCGTTATAGCCATAGCTAATCCCTTTCCTGATTAACAGCGACACCTAAGGGAGCGGACAGGATGGCCGTGCAACCTTTGTCCGGCTCGGACACGATCTTCAGGTTACCGCCCATATCAGCCATGCGTTCTTCGATACTGAACAGGCCGAAACCGCCAATTTTGCTCCCTGCATGAATCGCCGCACACGGGTCGAAACCAATACCGTCATCTTCAACAATGATCTTAATGCGTGAGTTCTCGTCTTCCAGACGAACGCTTACCTTGTTCGCACGAGCATGTTTAACCACGTTAACGAGCAGCTCCCTCACATTGCGATACAATATGGCACGTACGTTCAGATCTAGTATTTTTCTGTGGGCGTCAGTGATATTATCGATGAATTCTGTTCTTAAGCCGTACTTATTTCCAATCTGCTCCCCTAGCCACTGGGATATGGCGGCGGAGAGGCCGATTTCATTCATCAAGGGAGAACTCAGTTCAAACATGAGCTGTCGTGTGTCCTCAAGGGCCCCAAGCAAGGTGTCCGAGATGTCGTCAAGCTTTCCTGCAAGCTTGGGCTCAGAGGCGGACTTACGCGCCGAGGCAAGCTGCATGCGTGCCAGGGCCAGCGACTGACCTACATGATCGTGAAGGTCGGCGGCGATGCGACGCCGCTCTTTTTCCTCTACGATGGTCAACTGAGATGCCAGGGCCTTCAGGCGCCGCTGATAATCCTGAAGCATCTGCTCGGCCTGCTTCTGCTCGGTGATGTTTACTGATAAACCCAATAATTCAATTATTTCACCGTCATGATTTTGGTGAGGTGTGTACCAATTTCTAAAATAATTACCGTCAATATTTTCCTCTGTGGTTACTGTTTCACCATTAAAAGCTTTCCTTATTGAGGCCAACATTTGTGGGTAATCTTTATACAATTCAAAAACAGATTTTCCGACAACCTGTCCCGGTTTCAATCCTAATTTAGAAAGACCTTTCCCTTCGGAAAGAAGAAATGTACCATCTTTATGTATCATATAAACTATTTCTTCGGTATTGGTAACCAGGGCTCTGAATTTTTCCTCACTCCTTCGGACCTCATCCTCCGCCTTCTTACACTCGCCGATTTCATCCTCCAGTGATTCTTTTTGGCGCTCCAGTTCACCAGTATGTTTCTTAACTTGTTTTGCCAGACTCCTGTTCCAGAACAAAAAAAGGAGCACAATACCGAAGGCCCCAGTGGCAACAATCAGAACCCATTTAAGAATGTCGGCAAAACTGATCCCGTCCTCGTAACGAACAGGGGCGTCTCGCCCTTCCTTGGGATCGAACTCCGGCAGCGAAACGTCGAGCCCCTCCTCGGCATAGTAGCCGGCAAACCGGAATTGATAAAACCACCGCGGTTGAATGGTGACCGGTTCTAAAGCCGTATTCTGTGCGCCGACAAAATCGACATTTAACCCTGAAATAAAGATAGAAACCGCCAGGAAGGCAATGGTCAGAGATTTATGCAGGGTGTTCATCATA
>JAOZRC010001001.1 GCA_029940345.1 Desulfobacterales bacterium | reverse complement strand
TAACTTAAAAAATGAGGTTAATAAAATGGCAAAAGTTCTCGTATTCGGAAGCGGCGGTCGTGATCACTGTCTTGCAGATAAATATGCCGGCAGTCAACATGTGGACAAAGTTTTTTTTATGCCGGGGAATCCCGGTATCATGTATACGCCCAAAGGAAAAAGAGGGTTAATCCAACAGGTTCCGCTTGCTGATCCGAATGATTTTCAGAAAGTGGCTGATTTTTGCACCGAAAATAATGTCAGCCTTGTTGATATCGGGTCCGAAAACCCTCTGTCCGGGGGATTGGCAGATGTACTCAATTTTAATGCCATACCGACTATCGGCCCGATGCAGGCATTTTCAATTATAGAAGGCGATCGTGCTTTTACCAATTTTCTTTTAACTGGCATGGGTGTGCCAAAACCGGAACATCGCGTTTTCTCGGATGCCAGTCTGGCACAAGCATATGTTAAAGATATCGGTTACCAGGTTGTTGTGAAAGCAAACGGTCTTGCCGCTGGGAAAGGTGCTTTTGTCTGTGATAATACAGATGATGCCCTGAAAGCCATTGAACTGATTATGGTTAAAAAACAAATGGGCGCATCAGGAGACCGGATTGTAATAGAACAACGTAAATATGGTTCTGAAATATCCTTTTTCGCCTATCTGGATGGGCGTCATGTAATGCCGCTTAAAATGTTTTGCCAGGATTATAAACCGGCCTTTGATGCTGAAGATGATAGCTTGATTGAAAAATTCAAAGGTAATTTGAACACCGGCGGCACGGGGTGCTACTGTCCCCATAAACTGATGAACAATACACTGGTTAACAGGATTATTAAGGAAATCGTCAATCCGACGGTTAATGCCATTTACAACCGTTATGGCTGGAAATATAAAGGCGTACTCTATTTTGGCTTAAATCTTGATCCTGACAATAATCTTGAAGTTTTTGAAATTAATGTCCGCCACGGAGATCCCGAATGCGAAGTGCTTTTGCGAAAGCTGTCCACAGATCTTTTTGAACTCGGTATGGCCGTATGGGAAGGCACCCTTGATACAATCAAACCTGTATGGAACAAGCAACACTACGTTGACGTGATTGCCATGGAAGGGAGGTCCAAGGCAAGCCGTGGGTGGAATCCGGGGTATCCCAAACGATACGGGAAAAATCATGCGATTGAAGGATTAGACCGGGTAGATCATGATGTTGCCATTTATTTTGCGGGTGTTGACACTCACAAAGAAAGAGGGTTGGTAACGTATGGCGGCAGGGTATTGCATATAATTGCCGGTGCCAAAACGCTGGAAACCGCTCGGCAAAAGGCATATCGTAATATCGCTAAAATCAGTTTCAAAGACCATAAACAAACGGATGCCAATTGTATTCGTTATCGCCAGACCATTGGCCTTTAAATTCTATTTTGAAGGTTTGTTTTATTCTTCAGATCACTGACAACTTATAAAATTTGTGGGCTTGGTTATAATTTCAGCCATTTGGTTGATTGTACCGCATTCTTTTAGAGCCTGTTTGGAAAGTCGTGATCGAAGCGAAAAA
>JAOZRC010000399.1 GCA_029940345.1 Desulfobacterales bacterium | reverse complement strand
CTGTTCCTATAATAATCTGGGTTAAACACCGGAAAACTTATGAACGGTTACTTAGTTAAAATCAGGTGCGCTGATATCGCATTTTAGATAATGTTTGGGCGTGAACCGGTATTTGCCCTCAAACCTGTCTCAAATGCTGTGATAATCAGCCGGAGACGCAATGAATAACTATGTCGGAGGTAAAACATGTTTGACAAAAACAAATTGGAAGAGATTAAAAAAGGACGCGAACAGTGGGAAAAAGGCCCGCTTGACAAAGTGCTCGGACGCTTTGGCGAGCGCAAGGATGTTTTTACAAGCATCTCGGGAACCCCGATTGAACGTCTTTACACAACAGGGGATATCGCTACGATCGATTACGACCGCGATCTCGGTTATCCCGGCGAATATCCTTACACGCGCGGCGTTCAGCCGACCATGTACCGGGGACGCTACTGGACCATGCGCCAATACGCCGGTTTCGGCAGTGCTAAAGAAACCAACGCCCGTTACCGTTATTTGCTGGACAAAGGTACCACCGGTCTGAGCGTCGCATTTCACCTGCCCACCCAGGCCGGGTACGACAGCGATCATCCCCTTTCTATGGGCGAAGTCGGCAAAGTGGGCGTGGCCATCGACTCCATTGAAGATATGCGCGAGCTATTTGACAAAATTCCGTTGGATAAAGTGACCACGTCAATGACAATCAATGCGCCGGCGCCGGTCTTGCTGGCCATGTACCTGGCGCTGGCCGAAGAACAGGGCGTTGCCTGGGATAAAGTCGGCGGCACGGTTCAAAATGATGTTCTTAAAGAGATTATCTGCCGCGGCCAATATATCTATCCCCCCAAACCGACCATGCGCCTGACCGTGGACCTGATCGCTTTCTGCCAAAAACATGTTCCGCGCTGGAACACCATCAGTATCAGCGGCTACCATATCCGCGAATCCGGTTCCACAGCCACCCAGGAGATGGCGTTTACCATCGCCGACGGTATCGCTTACACCCAGGCCTGCGTCGAAAGAGGCATGGATGTGGATAAATTTGCCGGTCGCCTGAGTTTCTTTTTCAATTCCTTTACCAATGTGATCGAAGAAGTCGCCAAATTCCGAGCCGGACGGCGTTACTGGGCCAAAGTGATGAAAGAACGTTTCGGCGCAAAGAATCCGCGCTCCATGATGCTGCGCTACCATGTCCAGACCGGCGGCGTCACCCTCACCGCGCAACAGCCGTTGAATAATATTGTGCGCGTCGCGTTACAGACGTATGCTGCCGCTTTGGGCGGATGCCAGTCCCTGCACACCAATTCCTATGATGAAGCCTTGTGCCTGCCGACCCAGGAAGCGGTCACCGTAGCGCTTCGCACCCAGCAGGTTGTCGCCGAAGAAAGCGGTGCTACTGACACCATTGATCCCTTGGCCGGGTCATACTATGTGGAAGCCCTGACCGACAAGATCGAAGCGGAAATTGATGAATATATCCAAAAGATTGATGCCATGGGTGGAACGCTGTCCGCCATTGAAGAGGGCTATATTCAAAAGGAGATTCAAAACAGCGCCTACAATTTCCAGAAAGAGATCGAATCCGACGAACGCGTGTATGTCGGCATTAACAAATATCAAATGGAAGAAGAGCCGCCCAAAAATCTCTTAAAAATTGATATGGCGCTGGGCGAAAAAGAAGCCGCCAAACTGGCTAAACTGCGGGCGGAACGCGATAACGACGCCTGGAAAAAGGCGCTGGATAATCTGCGTGAAGTCTCAAAATCAGATGAAAACGTGATGCCAGCCGTTGTCGAAGCGGTCAAGGCCAAAGCCACCGTCGGTGAAATTTGTGATGTTTGGCGGGATGTTTATGGTGAATATCGCCCGAAAGAATTCATTTAACCCTATTTTAATAAGGGAGGTTACAGTAATGACAAAGCAAAAAATAAAAATGATTGTTGCCAAACCGGGGCTGGACGGCCATGACCGCGGCGCCAAGCTCCTTTCGCGTATATTTGCCGAAGCCGGTATGGAGGTGGTTTACACAGGATTAAGACAGACGCCCGATATGATCGTTGAAACCGCGTTGCAAGAGGACGCCGATGTGGTGGGTCTCAGCAGCCTTTCAGGCGTGCATAACTATTTTTTTCCGCTGGTGGTTGAAAAACTGCGCGAAAATGATTTGGACGATGTCCTGATAGTGGGTGGCGGCATCATTCCCGAAGAAGATATTCCCGGGCTGAAAGAGGCCGGCATCGGCGAAATTTTCGGCCCGGGAACCGATACGGCGAGTATTGTCAAATATATCCAAACCAACGTGCGTGCTTAACTGAAGGTGTGCAGAAACTTCAGCTTGCAATTCTCAAACTGAAGTTTGAACTCCGGTTTCTTTTATACTTACGAAACCGTGTTAAAGTATAGAAAAAAGCGGCATCCTTTATTTGTCGGTTTTCATTTTTTTGGACGAAGCGCTGAAAAAATTTATTTTTATGTCTATGCGGTGAATTAAGTCGTTGAAGCAGGCTTACAAAGGATGCCCCCAAAAAGTATTGTTCAACATATAAAAGGCTATAACCATGGCAAAAAGTAAGTTTTCAGAAAAAAAATCAGGCTATCTTCAAGCAAGTTAGAAAAAAATCAGCACTATATTATTATAGAACAAAAGATTATCCTTTTGAAGTGATTTGTAGCAAATATGGCGAAGAACAAGATTTAAACTCTACGCTTTATATTCCTGCTTATCAAAAAAAATTGGTTTGGAATCCAGACAGGCAATCTAAATATATTGAATCCGTTTTGCTTGGCGTTCCTTTGACACCATTTCTTGTTTCGCAAGATAAAAACAGTCGATTGGAAATCATAGATGGAGCGCAACGAATCAGGACATTGATTACATTTTATGAAAACAAACTACAGCTTTGCAAACTCGAAAAATTAACTGAAATAAATACTGCGAATTATAAAGACTTACCTCAATATTTTCAAAATTACATTAAAAACAGAGATTACAGAGTGATAGTTGTTGATAATGCAGAAATAAAAATAAGACAGGATATTTTTAAAAGGATTAATACAACTGGCGAAAAAATGATAGATACTGAAATTCAAAGGGTTTAAAACATAAACAATATCTATGGTTTATCAGATAAATTTGCTGAGAACAGATTGCAAAATGGATGAAACAAAACAGGATTTTGAAAATAGAAAAGATGAAGTTGAAAATTATTTTGAATTTGTAGCCATTTTTGATGATGATGATACCAGATTGCAGTATAGAAAAGATGGTGAAGTTAAAATTGAAAATATTCAACTCCAGTTTCAAAATATTCTGATTGCTAACGCCTTTCTTGTTTTATACAATTTAATAGAATCGACTATAAGAAATTCAATACTTGAGATATATACAAAAATCAAAGAAGATGAACTGAATTATGAAAGGTTGTCTGAAAACCTAAAAAAAATATGGATAAAACAAACGACTGATAACCTGAAAGAAGGCAATTATAAACCTGAAACGCTTAGTAATTATGTTTTTGATTTGGCAAAAGATATTCTGAACAATGAAATAATTATCCTTTCAAAAGAAAATATGGATTTTGCAGGAAATCTTGATGCTCAGAAAATCAGAGACCTTGCTAATAATATCGGTTTTAATATATCGCCTGATGGTAGAAATTTGGTAGAAATCAAAATCAAAAGAAATCGTCTTGCTCACGGGGAACAAACTTTTTATGATGTTGGTAGGAATATTTCTGTCGAACAATTATTTATTTTTAAAGATAAAACATTTACCTATTTATCGGATGTCATTGAAAAAATAGAAACATTCATTCGTGATAAAAAATATACTGCAAATTAACCGATGTTAGCATAAAAAAAATAAGCGCCTGAAAATAAAAATCACATATTCAGATTGCAACGAAAGGACCGCTGAAAGCATATAACAATGGATTACGCCGCTGAAATTCTAAAAGGCTCCCCCCGGGCGTTGGCGCGGGTGATCACCTGGCTGGAAAACGAAGATGAACGCGCCGCCGCATGTATGGAAAAACTGTACCCCCACACCGGCAACGCCCATATTATCGGGATCACTGGTTCGCCTGGAGCAGGAAAAAGCTCGGTTACCAATAAACTGACCCAGGCGTTCCGTCATCAGGGTCTGACGGTCGGCATTGTTGCCGTTGATCCCACCAGCCCCTTTACTGGCGGCGCTTTGTTAGGCGACCGCGTGCGTATGAACGATCTGGCCACTGACAAAGGTGTTTTCATCCGCAGCATGGCCACACGCGGGTTTTTAGGCGGGTTGATCCAGGCCATGAGTTCGGTGATCAAAGTGATGGATGCTTCCGGCAAAGATGTTGTCATTATCGAAACCGTTGGCGTGGGCCAGGATGAGGTCGATATTGTGCGCGTGGCCGACACCACCTGTTTGGTGCTGGTTCCCGGTTACGGCGATATTATCCAAAGCATGAAAGCCGGCGTGATGGAAATCGCCGACATCTATGTGATCAACAAATACGACAACCCTGGCGCCGACCAACTGTACGCCGAAGTCTCCCACCGGGTGAATCAGGACACGCTGATTAAGCATTCCAAAGATGAAACGCGAGCCTGGACGCCGCCGGTGACAAAAACCGTGGCAATCGACCCCGATGGGGTGCGTGAATTGGTTGAGGCCATTCAAACCCATCAACGCCATCTGGAACAGCGAGGCGATTTGTTGGAAATGCGCAAAGAACGCATCCGTGAAGAAACCTTTCAGATGATTCACTACGAACTGTTCCGCGTCCTTAAAAACAAGTTATCCGAAAACAGCCGCATGGAAAACCTGGTGGAAGCCATCATTGCCAATCAAGAAAATCCCTACCATGCCATGCACAAGATGATTGCTGAGTTTATCCGTATGCCTACGAATAAATAATTATTTCATCAAAAATAGAAATCGGATAATATCATAAACATCAGGGGGTTCGGCAACGGTTAGGAATCAGTATATGGGGTTGCTGCCTATCGAATCACAACTGTAGCTTCGGAAGCTTCGGATTCTTTTTTTGATATTCAGCTCCTGAAAAGAACTGTAAAGCTGACAAGTTTTCCGATGGGAATGGAAAGTTGTTGACAAATAGATCAAATTTTCTGTATTGAATTCATAATTTGGGTGGGGAGAGATTCTAAGTCTGTTCTTATTTCATACAGCTTTCTTTCCGACTTTAAAGCGCGAAAAAGTAGGTATTGTAATAAACATTATTAACATTTAAACATCAGGAGGATGGAATGAAAAAATTGATTAGGGTTTTAATTATTATGGGGATTGTGTTAGGGGCAGCAAATACGCTATGGGCCGGAGGCGCGGATAACAAAACCAACTGGAGCTCGGAATATATCGGCATTCTGAACCGCAATGCCGCCACTGACTCAGCCGATATTGCCATGTATAATCCGGCCGGCGTCAGCTTTATGGAAGACGGGCTTTATGCCAATGTTTCCGCCCATTATATTTCGAAAGACTACACCAACAACATTAATGGAATGGACTTTGATCAGGATGAACCCTCTATCGTGCCGGGTTTATTTGCGGTCTACAAGAAAAACAAATGGGCCGG
>JAOZRC010001000.1 GCA_029940345.1 Desulfobacterales bacterium | reverse complement strand
CCTTTAAAATAATCAGCGTAAAGATCACATGCGCAGACAAGTGCATCATCGCTGCACTTTTTGATCAGTCCGGCTGATTCCAGTCGGCGGGCCGCTTCCAACTCACGGCAGCCTTTGCGATCTATGATATCTTTCATTGCATGGCTGAGTTTGGGTTCTTTTTCAAAATGGACCTGGTAGCGCTCCAAATAACCCTGGAATAAACCATTGCCGGCACTTTCTGAGTCAAACAGCCGTTCGGTATCTTTGTCGGGATAACGCGCCATTTCATAAAACAGCAGATGCACCAGGTAAGGCCGGCCTCCCAAATACTGCATGATTCGATTGAGGCTCTTATCGTCAAAGCTCAGACCATGCCGGCGGGCGAATTCCGCAACCTCATCTTTTTGAAATGAATACAGGGAGAGCTGAAGCCCCACATTAAAGGGAGACTGGTTCAAGTCTTGAATAAAAAATTCGGGTTCAGTGGAACTGCTTATCAGCCAGCGTACATTGCTCCAGACAGGATCAAACGCGCCCTGGTTAAAGAAGGCGCGAATCGAAGCGAAAAAATCACAGCCAAAGGATGTGCGAAACACGCGGTCGACTTCATCCAGGTAGATCAGAAGCGGTGTTTCTACGGCTCGAAAAACGTGGCGTTTCATAAATACACTGATATTGCGCCGATATCCGGTGGTTTCTGACCAGGATTCGGCTTCCCATGAGTCTGAATCGAGTTGCCAGGCGGTTTCTTCAACAATCCTGCGCCATAATGTGCTCAGGCTATCCCAATCGCCGGGTTCGAATGATTGAAAATCGATGAAGACCGGACGGATTGCGTCACTGTTTTGCTTATACGCGGCATAGATATTCAGCAAGAGCGAAGTCTTGCCCACCTGACGCGGGCCAAGAAGCGCCACCAAACCTCTTTCCTGCTGCAATTCACTCCTTGCGTCATCGTCCGCCTGCCTGTGAATATAGAATCTCGAATCCACCTTGACCGCACCTCACGGCCGCACCAAAGATTTCGGGTCTGCATGGGGTTGCGGTTTTTGTAACTCGATTTTCATACTGTCGGATTCCGGCCAGAAACTTGCTAAGGTTTCAGACGAAATCATGTAGGCGGCGATCACCTGTCCATCACGACCAAGGTTCACTTCAACGATCATTCCCACAGCCGCGCCTGTTTGCCCGTCCCAAACCGGAGCGCCGCTGTATCCCCTGACAACCGTATGGATGCCGGTTTCCGGATCAAGTTGAATACGGCCGTCGGTGCTTCTGCGACGCAACGTGGCTCTCACCCAGTGATCGCGAGCCATATCGTGGGGAAAGCCATAAATCTCCACCCGGCGACCGGCCAGTTTGGCTTCATTTTCCGATGACCGTGGCATGGGGGCGGCATCGGAAGGCAAGATGACTTCCCGGGGTATTTCCAGCAAAGCGATATCTTCCATCTCTCCCGGACCGGGATTGGAATTTACCGGATAAAATGTGACCAAACGGGCCTGAACAGGCTTTCGGCGCTCCAACAGGGGGAAATCAAGATTGACAGTCCGGTTTTGA